>CAZJSP010000010.1:0-17046 GCA_964548875.1 uncultured Candidatus Saccharibacteria bacterium
TACGTACATGGTCTCGGCCATTGACATATTCCGGCCGCAGGACGATGTCAATAACCCACCTATTTTGTGAGTTCTTCCAGTGTAAAATAAAATACGCTCAGTTGTTGTTGTTTTACCAGCATCAATATGAGCTATAACACCAATATTACGATATTTCTCAATCGGATATTCTCTAGTCATAATTTTTTATTTACCAAGAAAAATGAGCAAAGGCCTTGTTAGCTTCTGCCATTCGATGGGTATCATTCTTCTTTTTAACTGCCCAGCCCGTATTATTAGAAGCATCAATAATTTCCCGAGCTAATGCTTTACTAATAGGCTCTCCTTTTTTATTCTTAGCAGCCTGAATAATCCATCGAAGAGAAAGAGCTAACATCCTGTCTCCTGTTACATCTCTTGGAATTTGATAAGTAGCACCTCCGACCCTTTTAGCTTTTACTTCTAATAGAGGGCTTGTGTTTTTAATTGCTAATTTAAAGATTTTTAAGGGCTCCTGTTTGGTTTCTTTTTTAATTAAATCAAATGTCTTGTATACAATCTTTCTAGCTAATTGCTTTTTCCCTTTCCTCATTATGTAATTAATAAACTTAGAAACCACAACATCATTATAAACAATGTCTGGTTCAAGTTCTCTTTTTTTTATTTTCTTACTTCTTGCCATATTATTCTTGTTTCTTAGTTCCGTATTTAGATCTTGATTGTTTTCTACCTTCTACTCCAGAAGCATCTAATACTCCTCTCACTACCTTGTAATTAATACCAGGCAAGTCTTTTAATCTTGCTCCTTTAAGTATAACAACTGAGTGCTCCTGTAAATTGTGTCCTTCTCCAGGAATAAAAGCTGTTACTTCTTGACCATTACTTAAACGAACTCTCGCTACCTTTCTTAATCCAGAGTGAGGTTTTTTAGGAGTGGTGGTAAAAACCTTAATACAAATACCCCTCTTGAATGGAGATTGGTATTTTGATCTTTTGTTTTTAATAGTATTAAAACCAAATCTAAGAGCTGAAGTCTTAGACTTTTTCTTTACCTTTTTCCTTCCTTTTTTAACTAATTGATTAATTGTAGGCATAATTAATTATTCAAGTTAACAATTAATAAATTAAAAGTCAACTCCCTAAAAACCAGCTATTAAATAGTATAATATTCTTGCTCCTTTAAATATAAAATTAAAACCGAAAAAGAATAAAATGAATAGCAAGATTATAAAACCATATTGTCTTAAAATCAATTTTAATTTTAAAAAACGCCCCGATAAAAAAGAAAAAAGAATATGATGTCCATCAAGAGGAGGAACGGGAATGGAGTTAAAAATAGCCAAAGCAAAATTATAAATAACAATAATAGAAAAAAGAGCCAACATTCTCTCTGATAAAGTAAAGAAACGAATCAATAGGGCAAAAAATATTCCGATAGAAAAATTGCTTAAGGGTCCAGCTATAGCAACCTTTAACTGTCCCCATTTTTGATCTTTTAAATTATGAAAATTAACAGGAACAGGTTTAGCCCAACCAAAAACAGGCAACCCTGAAAAAAACAAAAAGAAGGGTAAAATAATAGAACCAAATAAATCTAAATGAACTAAAGGATTCATGCTTAACCGCCCAGCATTTTTAGCTGTAGAATCACCTAAATGATAAGCCACACTTCCGTGAGCTACTTCATGGATTACAATCGAAAAAAATAAAACAATCAAAGAAAAAATTGAATAAATAAGTTCTATCGTCATAAGGCAATGTTATCATAAACAAAGAAAAAATAGAAATATCTTGCAAAAAAAATAAAAAACCTATAAGATAGTTACACTATGTCTCAAATATGTCCAGTTTGTCAAAAAAGATCACGCATCTTTACTAATCGGAATAAGTTGCGAGGAAAATATAATCCAAGCACAAAAAGAAGAAGAAAACCCAATCTCCAATGGGCTCGTATTTCTATAGACGAGAAAAGGGAGGCCTTTAAAGATTTCAAAGGCAAAAGAGTAAAAATTTGTACTAAGTGTATTAAGACATTATCAAAGGCTAAATAAAAACTTCTCAAAATTGAGAAGTTTTTTCTTTTAGAATAAACCCGCTCTCATAAATAATTCTGGAAGAATCCAAGTGGGTGCCAAAGATATGCTCCACGGAGCATAATCATTATCAGGCTCCCCTGAAAAAGTTATTACAGAATTAATATTAAAGAGCGGGCAATTTCATCCTATCTATATTTCAAATAATTGTCAAAACCTACCGAATATCAAAAATATCAATGAGTTGTCGAACAAAAGAAACAATAACTGGAGAGGGCATTAAGCTGTAAGAATCCTGGCCTTCGTCATCAGTAAAGACCCATGGTTTTTCTTCAGTTTTCACTTCTTTTGTTTCTTTGTCTCGAGTAATTACATATTCTGGAGTAATTTCATAATCATTAACAAGCTCATCAGCCTTAGAAACTGGAACTGAATTTCTTAATAAAATTTTAGGAATTCCGTAAAGAGATAAGGCTTTTTTTAATAAAGACTCATCCAAATTTATTCTGTCTTGAATAGCCTCTATCCCCAGCTCATCTCCCTCTTTAGCCACCATCCTAACATTTTCACACTGCGGATTATCACAATAAAGAAATATTTCTTCTTTATCTTCGTCAAAACCCTTATGAGGAGTTGGTAATAATTTTAAATTTCTTGAAGTTTTACATTGAGGACAAATTCTTCTCCACTTAATTCTTTCATCAATTACATTTTTAGGGACATCAATCAGAACAAAAATATCAGGATCTCCCCTGTATCCAATTAAGTCTCTAAAAAACAAAGAAAAATCAACTTGATCTAAATTGCGGGGAAAACCATCTAAGAGAAGGGTCTTGTGTCCCATTTTTGATATTTCTCTTTTGGCTAAAGTTAAAATCAATTCAGTCGGTAAAAGTTTCTTTGTACTTCTCCCTTCTAAGCTTTCAACTATTTCTTCATAGGAATAAGTTCCCCTATAATTGTTTTTTAAAAAATTCAATAATTCTTCTTTTTTTTGAGGGTCAGATAATTCTTTATCTATTTTTCTAATCATATCTCCAATAGAAAAATGACTTATCAGATCAGGACCAATTAAGTTTACTAACATTTTAGAATAAGTCCCTTTTCCCGAATTCTTTTTTCCCAACAAATAGGCAATAAAAGTATGATCCTTTAAATAGCTTCTGACCTTTTCAATATCATCTCCTAGTTTTAATTTAAAATATTCTTTTTGCTCGGCTGGATTAGTTAAATCAAATTTATTATCTGTTTCTATTTTTGTTTTAAACAAAGGAAGTTTAACCATTGTATTATTAATTAATTTTTATTTTTTCTCCGTTAGAAATAAGCTGAATGTCTCCACTTAAATCTGTTCTTAGAATTTTTATATCATATTTATTTAAAATTTCCAAAACTTGAGAATGGGGATGACCATAACTATTGTCTCGGCCGGCTGAAATAATAGCAATATTTGGATTAACTTCTAAAATAAAAAGTTCTGAAGAAGAGGTTTTACTCCCATGATGACCAACCTTTAAAACATCAGACTGTAACTCAAAGCCCTTCTCTATTATTTCTTTTTCATTGGCGGAATAAATGTCCCCAGTAAATAAAAAAGAATTATCTTCAAAAATAAAACGAAGAGTGATTGAACTCTCATTAAAGTTTTTAATGTTTTCTAAATCAAAAGGATAAAGAACATTAAAATAAGAATCAGATAAAATTATTTTATTCCCAGCCAAAACTAACTGATTATCTGCCTCCTCACTCAACAAGCCCACCCACTCCTGACATTCCCCATTGTCTTTTAAAAGACCATTCCATAAAACCAAATCTACATTATATTTTTTTAAAACCTCTATTAAACCTCCAATATGATCATGGTCTGGATGAGTTAAAATAACTAAATCAATTTTTTTATCCCAAAAGTTCATTAACCCTCCTAATTTTTCTAAAACCAAACCTGTTGGTCCCCCATCGATTAAAATCTTATACCTATGAGGAGTCTGAATAAAAATAGAGTCTCCTTGACCAATATCTAAAAAATTAACCTCCAACAAGTTAGAGGTAGTTAAATTATAAAGAGTTGTCCAGGCAAAAAGATTAAAGCAAATTAAAATAAATAAAACCTTCTTTTCTTTTTTCATTGTTTAATTATAACAAAACACTCAACTTTAGTCAGTTGAGTGCTTTGACAGAGGAAGGAATTTTATTTTTTGCTAGGTAGAATTTTATACATTCCTGTTCCACAAACTGGACATACCCCTTTCATTGCTCTTCTTTTAGTATTGCCCTTGCCTTTCATTTCTACTTCCTTAGCATCCTTCATTTCTCTTTTCTCCTTACATTTTACACAATATGCTTCTGTCATGTTTTTATTTAGTTTCAAAATAATAACGACCTTTAATATAACTGATTTTATTCCATTCTAAGTTTAAGAAGTAATATAGTCAAGTAAAAAACACTATAAATTAAGGTTATCAGCAATATTTTGCATTGAAGATAAAACAATCTCAACAAACCTTTCAAGAGGTAAATTTAAATATTCTTCACATTTTTTTATGTTCTTTCTGCTTGCTCCAGCTGCAAAAGATTTATCTTGAAACCGATTCAAAACATTCTCTGTCTTCAGATCTTTAATCTTCCTAGAGGGCAGAACTAAAGTAGCCGCCACAATTAAACCACTTAAGGAATCAACACAAAATAATGCCTTAGCCATTAATGTTTTTGGTTTAATCCCATGAGCTGAATTATGAGTTAAAACAGCTTGACATAATTCTTTTTCAAAACCCATCTCTTCCAAAATTTCAGCCCCCTTTTTAGAGTGCAATTCCATGCTTTCTCCTATTAGTTCATAATCAATATCATGTAATAGTCCGCAAAGACCCCACAGTTCATTATCAACCTGAAAAAACTGGGCCAACCCACTCATTGCTGATTCTACAGCTAAACTATGTTTAATTAAATTTTTATTTTTCAATTTTTGAGTTAATAATTGAAATGCTTCTTGTCTGTTCATAATTGATAGAGATATTAAATTAATATATAATCCGATAATAATATAACAAATAACCAATAAAATGGAAAAAGAAACAATTTACGTGGTCGGACACAAAAGCCCAGATACAGACACTATTTGCTCCTCCTTAGCCTATGCTGATTATCTTAATCAAAAAGGAGCTAAAGCTCTTGCCTGCAGAACGGGAGAAATAAACCCTGAGACAAAATATGTTTTAAATTATTTTAAATTTAAAGAACCAAAAATGCTTTCTAGTGCAAAGAATAAAAAAATAATTCTTCTTGATCATAATGAGCCTCAACAGTCTCCAAACGATATTGAAAAAAGTGAAATTGTTCAAATTATTGATCATCATAAAGTTAATTTTAGCCACGATAAAGTTATTTCTTTTTACATTGAGCCTATAGGAGCAACAGCTAGCATTATTGCAAAACAATTTTTACAAGACTCAAAAGCACAACTATCAAAAAAAACGGCCGGAATACTTCTAGCAGCCATTCTTTCTGATACAATTGTTTTTAGGTCCCCAACTACTACAAAAGAAGATGTAATAATAGCTCAAAAACTAGCAGAAGTCGCAGAGATTAAAGATATAGAAAAATTTGGTATAGAAATTAAAAAACAAAAAGCCTGTCTAAAAGGATTAACTCCTAATCAAGTTATTTTAGGAGACTTTAAGGAATATAAATTCGGAAAAAAGAAGATGGGCTGTGGACAAATAGAAGTTTGCAGTTTAGAAGAAGCTAATGAAAGAAAAGAAGAGCTATTAAAAGAAATAGAAAAAATAGCAAAAAAACGAGATTATGATCTTCTCGTTTTTCTAGCTACTGATATCATTAAACAAGGTTCTGAAATTTTATTTTGGCAGAAAGAAAATTACATGGAAAAAACCTTTAAAAAGAAACCGGAAAATAATTCTTTTTATCTTCAAGGGATTATGTCTAGAAAAAAGCAAGTTATTCCTCTTCTCACAAAAACCCTATCAGAATAAATTATCTTTTCTTTTTAATAGCATCGACCACTCTTTGAACGGCCAAAAGGTAAGCTGCTCTATTCAAGCTTGCCTTTTTTTTATTCGCTGTTTTCCAAACATCATTAAAGGCTTGACCCAAAATATCATCTAATTTTTGAAATGTTTTTTCTTTTTCCCACTCTTCACCTTTTAAAGACTGCAACCATTCGAAATAAGAAGCTGTTACTCCCCCAGCATTAGATAAAATGTCTGGAACAACAATAATGTTTTTTTCTTCAAGAATTTTTTGAGCCTCTTCTGTGATTGGATTATTGGCCATAGCAATAACATATTTAGCCTTAATCCGAGAAGCATTTTCTTTAGTAATAACATTTTCAACAGCAGCCGGAACTAAAACATCAACATCTAATTCTAAAAGTTCTTCGTTGCTAATTGTTCGTCCTTCCTTAATATCACAAACACATCCTCGACAATAGCATCCAGCAATCTTTCCTTGTCCTTTACTACACCGAAAAACTTTCTCTGGCTCCAGCCCTTCTTTTAAATAAACTCCTCCCCCATATTCAGACAAAGCAACAACCCTATACCCCTTTTGAAAAGCAAAATTAGAAAAATGAAAACCCACGTTTCCAAATCCCTGAATTGCAATTTCTGTTTCTTCTGGGTTAAGTTTAAAAACATCTTTTAATTTTTCAAGGATAACAACTCCCCCATATCCAGTCGCCTCTGTTCTTCCTCTTAGCCCTCCCGCCTCTAAAGATTTTCCAGTAAAGGAAGCCAGACTAGGTTTTCCTTTAATTTTAGAATATTCATCTACCATCCAGGCTATAATTTTAGCATTAGTATTCATATCAGGAGCGGGAATATCTTTATGGGGTCCAATTAAAGGAAATAATTTCCGGACAAAAACTCTAGCAAGACTTTCTATTTCTTTTTCACTTAATTCTTTAGGATTAACAATAACCCCTCCCTTTCCTCCGCCAAAAGGAATATTAACTAAAGCACATTTCCAAGTCATTAGCATTGATAAGGTTTTAATCTCTTCTTCAGAAACATGCTGATAAAATCTAATCCCTCCCTTATAGGGGCCTAAAGCATTATTGTGTTGCGATCTAAACCCCATAAAAACTCTAGTTTTTCCATCATCCATTAAAACTGGAATTTGAAATTTAAATAAAAAATTAGGTTCTTTCAGTTCTTCCACAATATTATTATCCAACGATAACTCTTCAGCTATTTTTTCAAGCTGATTTTGAGCTTCTTTAAAAATATTACTTTCTTTCATAATTTATTTTTCTTCTTTTACGCCCTTAATTGATAGTTCTGTTTTAATGGGCGTAATTTTATTCTCTTTCCATTTTTGAATAATTTTTTTAGCTGATTTTTTATCAAAAACTAAAGCGATCCCACAATCCCCTCCTCCTGCTCCTGATAGCTTTCCCACTCCTCCATTTTGATTAGCAATATCGCTTAAGAGGGCTAGCTCTTTAGTTTCAATATTAATACCTGTTTTTTCTCCTAACTCTTTTAATTGTTTTCTATTTAAATTTAATAATTCAAAAATATTTTCTTTTTCTTCATTATTCCAAGCTTTAATAATATCTTCTACCAAATCTCCAATTTTATTTAATCTTCTTTTATACTCTCTTTTGTTTTTAGATCGCCATTTATTCATTTTTTTAACCATTTTAGGAGTAGAAGATAGTTTTCCTGTCCACCCCAAAAGCAACTGAATATTCTTGGGAATATAAAGAGACTTAATATAGAGATGAGGCCACTCCATAGCAATAATTTCATTCAAACTAATTGATTTTTCTATTTGTTTAACCAGCCAATCAGAATCAAACTTCTTGTAAGCAATTACGCCCCCAAAAATAGAGGAGGCAATGTCAAAACATGAGCCAATTTTCCCTTGAGCAAAATAGTGAGTAATTGCTGCCAGCTTATAGATTTTACCTTTAGAGTCTTTTCTTTTTATATCTTTTCCGTGAAATCTTAAAAGACTGGCAATAACAACTACTACGCTAGCAGCTGAAGTTCCAATCCCGACAGAAACCGTTTTGTTTTTAATTTTAGCAGTTGTTTGTTTCCCTTGGATACTTATTTCAAAAGGCTCTATTGATCCTAAATATTGAATGATAGTCTCAATCCCCTTTTTAACAAACAAAAGTTCTTGTTTTTGTTTTTTATTCAATCTCTTTTCAAAAACTAATTTCTGATTTTTAACGGAAGCTTTAATTCTTTTAATACCAAAATCTTTAATTGAAATGTAAATAAAATCATCCTTTGATTTTTTAATCCGAGTAAAAATTCTTTTGTTAATAGCCGCTACAATTAAGGGGTTGCCTTTTTCTAAAACAGCCCATTCTCCAGCAATACAAACCTTACCTGGTGCAGATACTTTTACCATAAATTAAAATAAATGATTATCGGTAATACGAGCTCCCTCTCCTGGCTGAGAAACAACCAAACTTTTAATTCCTCCTATCTCCTCTAATTTCTTAACCATCTTCTTAACATCATTCTTTAAGCACATTACATTTACCTGAGAACCAGCATCAATAGTAAAATAGGATTCTAGCCCTTCTTCCCTCCAGTTAATAATTGATTGAATAATTCTCACTGTTACGTCATTCCAATAAATCAATGATGGTTTAGTCGTCATCATCACTGAATGTAATTTTAAACAATTCTCCTCGCTTACTTTTCCAACTAAACTAAAATCTCTCTCTTTCAAGCCTTTTTCAAGGCTCTCTAAGTCTTTACCGACACTTGCAAGCCAACCATCATACATAGGAGAAGTCTTAATACTTTGAGCCATTCCAGCTCTAGATTTAACCCTTTTTTCTTCAAGAGAAGCAATACAAATTATCATCCTAAAATCAGACCAATCTTTAATAATTTGCTCAGCATAAGAATCAGAACCATCGTCTTTTTCTCCTTTATTCCATTTAACAAAACCTCCGTAAATAGATCTAGTAGCCGATCCTGAACCCATTCTGGCTAACTGACTCAACTCTCTTTTATCTAAATTTAAATCCAAAGAGCTATTAATAGCTGTCGCTAAAGCAGAAAAGCCTGAAGCCGAAGAAGCTATTCCAGACGAAGTAGGAAAATTGTTTTTACTAACAATTTTTACTTTTAACTTCTGACCAGTTTTTTCTCTAACAATCTTTAAGAAACGACCAATATACTTCTTGTATGCCTTAGACTCTTTTTCCACCTCCTCATTATTAAGTATAAAAACATCATCTAAATATTTCTTATCAAAATCAACGGTAGTATGAGAATAAAAACCATCAAGAGTTACACTGATGCTGCTATTATGAGGAAGAATTAAATCTTCATCCCTTTTACCCCAGTATTTAACTAGAGCCATATTAATTGGCGAAATGGCTGATGATTTCATATTTATTTTTGAATTTTAATTGATTTCCCTTTAATTAAAGCTTCGGCAATTTTCTTTCTCCCAGAAATTAATATTCTACTCAAAGTGCTTTGAGAAATATTCATTTTCTTAGCAGCCTCAACTTGATTAATGTTTTTCAAATCACAAAGCCGAATTGCTTCCAATTCAGAAACTTCTAGAACAACTTCCTCTAGATCCTTCAGAGCAATAGCCCTGGGTTTAAAATAAACAGCCCCCGGGTTAAATCTAATTTTTCTTGGTTTTTTAGGTCTTACCATACTACAATAGAATTTCTACAATATTCCAAAATAACATAAAAAAAAATAAAAATACAGAAAAAGCCTCTTTAACAAGGCTTCTTCTTAATCCTCCTACTTTTAGTCCAATTCTTTAATTCTTTCTTTGATTGCCTTAATCTCTTCCTCTAGTAAATTCATCTCTTCCTCTAGAATTTCTTTTTCTTCTTTTTTAGTAATAAATCTTCTGTAACCCCAGCTAGAACCTCTTCCACAGCCTCTTCCATAGCCTCTACAAGGGCCTAGAGACCTACCAGTCATTGGACCATGTCCAGCAGGACCTGTTCCGTCAAATCTTGGCATATTATTTTTAAATTAAATTAATTTGTTGACCTTTGTTATAAGTATATACCCATAACAATATCTTGTCAACAAATTACCTAAAAACTTTTATTTCAAATGTGTTTTCTGATTCACAAGACTGAATATAGACAATACCCTCCTCATCTATCATAAAAGCATAGCCTGTTCCCTTGTCTCCATTTTCTTTTCCCTTATCCCAATCTATTTTCCCAGAAGGACTAATCGGAACTTCACCCAAATAGCCCCTATCTACCAAATCAGACAAATCAAGACAATAGTGATCATCAAAAATCTTAACATCAGAAAACTCATTTTGACCATCACACCCTTTATACATATCTCCCCCCACTATCATGTACCAATCTTCTGGGTAAAGACTATCAACTCTCTTAATTAAATCGGTATCTGGATAATTTCTTTCATACTCTTTAAAAGCATTAAGAATAGAAGAAATATCGTTCCATCTTTCTGCATCTCTAGCGCTTTGAAATTTTCTAATAGGATCAAAAGCAAATACAACAACTGCTCCAATAAAAGCTATAATGGCAATAGTAATAAGAAGATTAATAAGATTGAAACTTTTATTTTTAACCTGAGGTTCCATTTTGTTTTTTTATTGTTATATAAAAACGACCTTATTATTTTAAAATAAAAAAGAAATTAATTTATTTCTTCTTTTTAGTTTTATCTCTAAACAAAATAGGAGCAATTCTTTCATAAAAACTAATCTTCTTGCCTAATTTTCTTTCATTATTCTCAATTTTCTTATCCCAAATCATAGGGTTTTTCTTAACAGTTTTGTAAACAGAATCAAAATGATTTTTTAAAATAGTCAACTTATATTTAATAGATCTGATAAGTTTATCTTTCCTTTTTTTAGTAAGCTTTTTACTCCCACTAATTTCAAGAGGAATACCCATCTTTTTCATAATCTTATTAACATTGGGATTAACCTCCCAATTCCTTGATTTTTTTCTAAGCTTTTCTGCCCTCTTCTTAAAATCAGCTAATTTTTTTAAAGCCTCTTCTTTTTGTTTTTTATTTGTCATAAATACATTCTATCAGAGAAAGTCCTTTTTTTCAATTCTATCTTACTAAAAATTATAATTTAAAAAGGCTACCAAATATCCTAAAAATAAACCCCCTAGAATATCTAAAGGATAATGGACTCCGACAAAAATACGAGACAATCCAATAAAAAAAGAATTTAGAAGCATCCAGCTACCTATTCTCGGCTCATAAAACCAAACAATAAAAGAAAAGGTAAAAAAGAAAGTGCTATGCCCAGAGGGAAAAGATAAGTCGCTTAAGCGACGAACGAGTAAGTTAACATTATGCTCTATAAATGGCCTACTTCTAACAATAAACATTCTAATTATTTTTAAAAGAAAAAATCTAGTAAAAAATGACAAGGCTATAGCCCTAAAAAAAACGTCTTGATCTAGCCTATTCTCCCAAAGCAAAAAAACCAAAACAATAATCATTATATAGCCACTCCATTCAGCAAAAAAAACTCCAATTTTATCTAGCCAATTATAACGATTAGCAAAACTATTAATCTTTCGAAATAAATCGTAATCTTTTTTCATATCCCTATTATCCAATATTTAGATTAAAAATCAATCCAAATAAAAAACCAAGGCAAACGCCTTGATTTTCAATTTCTAATTCAAAAATTAGACTCGTGCAATGTTGATAGCGTTAGGTCCTTTAGGAGAATCAGCCTTCTCAAAGGATACCTTGTCGCCTTCTTTCAACTCGTCAAAGGCTACACCTTGAAGTTCATTGCTGTGAAAAAACAAATCTTTGTCTTCTCCGTCAACAGCGATAAACCCAAAGCCTCTATCTGTGAGTTTTTTAATGGTACCTTCCATTATTGTATTTTTAATTTTTAACTTAAGTCTTCCTTTTAAAAACCGACTTACTTTCACCAGGAAAACTACATCAAAGACAAACTAACATTAAAAGACTATAAAAGTCAAGTTAATTACTTCTTTTTACAACAAAAAGCTCTTTTAATTAGAGCTTTTCATTGATTGATTTTCTTTAAAATTCGGGTGTTTTTTCTTCTGTTTTAACAGGCTTCTTTGCAGCAAATGAAGTAAAGGCAAGATAAACCGCTGACAAGCCAACTAGACCATAAATCAACTTAGTCAACATTGGCATACCGCCAAAGATTGAAGTAACCAAGTTCATTTCGAAAAGTCCTATTAATCCCCAGTTTAAACCACCAATAATAACTAGCACTAATGCTATTTTCTTTAGCATTTCCATGTTATTTGAGGGTTGTTTGTTAAAGGCGACCTTTTTCTCATTACTCTATTATAAAATAAAAGAAAACAAAAAGAAACTATTTCTTAGAAATCTCTTTAAAAAGATAAAATAAGTAAGGGCTTGTTTTCTGAGCTATAGAAGTATATTGAATAAAGTCTTTATTCCACCTTTTGAATTTTTTTCTAGAAGGATGACCCTCTGGAATAAAATCCTGAGAATATCGATTATCTAACCTGTCACATAGTTTAATTAATCTTACCTCTTCACTACTTTGAGATATTTTTTCAATATTTTTCTCTTTGTTTTTTATTTTTTCTTCCTCGGTTTCATCATCAGGCCTTTCTCTTGTAACGGCCCGAACTAATTTTAAAATATAATCACCCATCTCTTCTTTAATCTCCTGCGCAGTTAAGTCTGTATCTTCTAAAGTATCATGAAGCAAAAGAGCACAAATCAAGTCTGAATTTTTAATTTTAGCTTTTTCTACCAATAAGATAGCTGATCTTATTGGATGAATAATATAGGGAATATGCCCATCTCTAATTTGTTTTTTATGAGCTTCCTCAGCCATCGACAAGGCCTTTAATATTTTTTCCTTTTCATTAAAACCCTCAATTATTTTTAATAATTTCTCTCTTTGAAGATTTAAATTTAGAAATAAGTCTTTATTCATTTTTATTGTCTAGTTTAAACTCAACCGCTTTCTTAATTTGAGTTAATTCTAAGGGATTAATTCCTTCTAGGGTGCTACCCTTAAAACTCTGAATAATTTTAATTCCTTCAATATCAATAGCTGTTCTACTCTGAGAAGACAAAATAAGTCCTGGCTCTCTAACTTCTCCTTCAGCTGGCCCTTTTTTAATAAAGCACTTCCGAGCATCCATAATAATTAAATCGGGATGGATAATTTTATTTAATTCGGCTATTTTTTTCTGTAAGTGCAAATGAAACATAACTCTTTCAAAGGGTTTAATAAAACCCATTGAAAGTTTTAAACTTCCCGTAAATTTAGAAAGAAAGTGGGTTTTTAGGTTAGGCAAAAGAATCAACTTATCTGCTCGATCTAAATATTCAGTAACCGAAACCTCTTTTAAGTGATTGCCCTCTGGAATCTTTTTCTTAATCCATTTGCGCTCATCAAAAACATAAATTCGAGGCGGTCTTTTCATTTTTTCTAAATCCAAAACGCCAATCTTTTCCATAACTTTTCGAGTATTTAAACTCATTGTTGATGATTCTCCAATTAAAACCATTTTAGCCCCACAATCATAAACTAGATCAGTAACAATCTTTAAAAATTCTAAGTCTGTAGAGGCAGGAGGAGGATCAGCCGTATTAAAATTAGGCTTTAATAAAACAACATCTCCCTTTTTAATAATACTATCAAAACCACCAATCTCATTAACAGATTCTAAAACTGCTTTTTTAAGGTTTTTATTAACTTTTGTTTTAGATACTTTTTTCATATACATAATTATAGCAAAATAAAGCTAAATAAAAAGAAGTCAAAGCTGAAAAATTTTATTGCTTTGACTCAAAATATTCTATCAAACAAGCCCTTAAATCCTCTTCCACTTCTGACCCTTTAGCATATTTAGAGGCCAGGCTAAGAGCATCTTCAAGGCAAAAGTCTAACTCAGCTGAAAAGCGAAGTTTTTGAAAAATCGCATTATTCAAGTGCTTGATTTTTTTAAGAGCATTTATATTTAACGAGCCCATAAAATTATATAAACACATTTGTTTAACTATATCAACCCTTAAATAAAAAAGACCAAAATCATTTTTTTTGATTTTGGTTTAAATAGTTATCTTTTATCTCTCCAAAGTTAGTGCAAAGCTTTAAAAGAAAGCTTTCAACTTTATTTGTAAACTTTTTTACCGGAACATTATCTATTGCGGCAAAAAAGCTAAACCAGAAATCATCAACCTTCAAAGAAAGATCAATAATTCTGGCAACTTTAAGGCGATCAAATGGTAAATTTTGAGCGCTTTCATAACTCAAATCTTTCGCCGCCTCCTCAATAATTTTGGTTAAGATTCTTTGAACTCCTTCTGACTCCTGCTTCTGTAGAGATGCGATTACTTCTTTAAATTTAAGGTCCTGCTTCCTCATAACCTTAAATTATACTAAATTAGTCCGATTGTAAAGCTTCCTCAGTATAAACATTAGACGGATTCCATAACAACCAACCAAAAGCCCCACTTTCTTCAGCAGCATCAATTTGAGCTCTTACTTTTTCCGCATCATAAAAGATGCCCCTATCACTGTCAGCTTTTAGATTAAAATCTTGTAACCAAGGACGAATTCTAGCTTGGGAACAATATAGAACAGAATTCTTACCCAAACATTGAGGTTGAAATTCTTCTTCAGAATAAGAAGAATCAATAAAATCTAAAGCTGAATAAATAGAGCGAGAAACAATTTCGTAAGGATGATTAGAAACAACATCATCAAGATTATCGCTTTCATAAGGGTAATAAAGATCTGGCAACCCCCTTTCTAAATCTGCAACAACTGAAAAGCCACCAAAATAATGGCTTGGGTAAATCATTAAAGAAACATAATCAAAGGTATCTACAAAATCAGCAATATTTTGTCCAATATCCAAAGAGGAAGAAAGAGTGGCCACCTCTCCAAACAAATCAACTGAAAGAACAATATCTGGCTTGTAATCTCTTAAATTATTTCTAATTTTTAAAGAAAAATTTCTAATAACTTCTCTTTTACCCTCATGAGTTTCATCGAAAAAAGGATAAATAATTCCATCTCTTTCAACTGGGAAACGAATATAATCGTATTGAATTTCATCAAAACCCAAATCAATTACTCTATAAGACAAATCAATCAAATATTTTTGAGCCTGAAAACTAGAAGGATCTAACCAATAATAGCCTCGACTATCTTTCCAAAGTTCTCCCTCCTCATTTTTTAAATAAAAATCAGGCTTTTCATTAACTAAAGAATTATCTCGAAAAGCAACCATTCTAGCAATAACCCAAACATCATTTTCATGTAGCTCAAAAATTAACTCTTCTAAATTATCAGATAAATAAAAACCATCTACCTCTTTAACATCAATAACAACTGCATTTAATTCAGTTTCATTCAAAAGCCTTTTAATCTCCCCTAAAACTTCTTGAGCGGCCACTTCATAAGGCCCGGCATTAGCAATAGTTTTTGTCATATAAACCCCTTTTATATCACTAGATCTTTCAAGAATTTCTTTTCTAATTCTATAATCCTGATTAAATTCTTCTGTGGCCCTACTAGAATCAAAATCCTCTGGAAAATTACTCTGAATTTCCAATAAGGCTATTTTTTCTTTAAGCTCTCTAATAACAATGCCTCTTTCTTCAACAAAAAGATTATGCTCTTGCATAAGGTCATAGACATAATATCCACTCAATAATAAAAGAAAAATAAATAAAAAAGGTAAAATCTTTAAAATTTTTTCCATATTAAAATAATTAGTTTTTATTCTCCGCAATCTTTTTCCACAATAAGATACTCTTCATATATTGTCTCCAATTTATCTAGCTTTTCTATTAAAAACTCCTTTCTTTCTCCCTCCTCTTCCTCAATCATTTCTTTGGTTACATTGATAAAATATTCTATTTTATTAGACATAATAATCCTTCGATATCCTTGCCAATAAACACTAACCGCCTCATCGATAAGTTCATTTTTTCTACGACAAGCTTTTTCTTCTTCTATTAATAATTCTAAATCTTTAATTTCTTGAGATAAATAATCTAATCGCTTAGAATGATCAGCTTGTTCAATTAAAATTTGAAAGGCTTCTTTACTTGTTTTTCCTTGCATTAAAAAAGAAGCAAAACTATCACCCAAAGTAATAATTGGAAAAAGAACTAACCCAAACAACAATCCATAAATAATAAGTTTGGTTTTTTCTATGTGATTCATGTTTTTATTATAACAGAAACCCGAGCTAAAAGCTCGGGCCTAAAATTACAATTTAAATTTATTCTGTCTTCCATAAACCATGAATGTTGCAGTAAATCCTAACTTTTTTAACTTTGTCTTCAGAACAAAATTGTGCTACTGGCTTATCTCCTGGTTCAAGAAACTTCCTAATTCTTCTATTGTCTTCAAAAATAACCTCTATCCATTCAATGTAATGATCTTCCTCCATAGGATGTAGGGTTGACCCAACCTTAACTTCAATCCGATTATTAATCGTTTGAAAAACAGGAACGTGTTTTTCAAGACCCTTATCTTCAGCTATTTCCTTTAATAGTTCCATTGGCTGGCCACAACAAACCAACTCGCCCACTCCTGAATGTAA
Organism: uncultured Candidatus Saccharibacteria bacterium; assembly: GCA_964548875.1. GTDB lineage: Bacteria > Patescibacteriota > Minisyncoccia > Minisyncoccales > JANBVM01 > CAYSZX01. Next base: position 16,573 of record CAZJSP010000010.1, read on the forward strand.
TACTCCGACAACGTTGCCGCAAATATTACATTTATAAATTTGATTATTCTTAGTCATTTATTTGGTCATTTCTTCAACTTCTTTTCTTCCTTCTTCCATTTCTTCAACCTGTTCTTTGTCTCTTTGTAATAATAAAGTCTGAAACTCACCAACATGCTCTTTTTCTTCTTTAGCAACATCCAAAAGAACTTTTTTAAGATTTTCGTCATTAGTCATGGCTGCCATTTGCTCATAGAAGCTAATAGCATCATATTCAGCAATAATTCCAGCTCTTAAAATCTCTTTATCTAAATCTTCTTGTTTGACTTTTGATAAGTCAATAGGTAGTTGTGATAACATTTTCTTATTTTATTTTTATTTATAATTCGACTAATTTACTTCTTTATTATACACAAAAATAAAATATTTATCTAATAAAAAATAGGTAAATCAACCATAGCATCAGCAACTATCTTTGTTATTCTGTCTGTCAGA
>CAZJSP010000011.1:0-16394 GCA_964548875.1 uncultured Candidatus Saccharibacteria bacterium
GGTAATATACATTTGAGATATCCCATCAACCATAAAAACAAAATCTGATAAGCCAGGAGCATAAGAAGCTCCTCCAGCTGAAGGACCAGCAATAACTGAAATTTGAGGAATTACCCCAGAAGCCTTAATCATTTCCTTAAAAATTGAAGCATAACCATCAAGACTCAAAATTCCTTCCTGGATTCTTGCTCCTCCAGAATCAACAATATTAATTATTGGGCAACCATTTTTTCTAGCTAATTTAATTACTTTGACTATTTTTTTACCATGCATTTCTCCTAATGATCCTCCTATTCTTGAAAAATCTTGGCTAGAGACATAGACAGGCCGATCATTAATAGTGCCAAATCCAGTAACGACAGCGTCTCCTGGAACTTTTTTCTTTTTCATTCCTAAATCATTAAATCTAGATTCAACAAAAGGATCTAATTCAACAAAGCTTTCTTCGTCTAAAAGTAAACTAATTCTTTCCCGAGCTGAAAGCTTTCCTTTTTGATGTTGTTTAGCAACCATTGAAGAGTTTTTTAATTCTTCAATCTTCTTGTTTAACTTTTCAATTTCTTTTTGTTTTTTGTTTTTCTTTTTAGCCATTTAATTATTGACTGATTATTTTTAATTGTTTTTTTAATTCTTCAACAATTTCTTCTAAAAACTCTTTATTATTAATTTCTTTACCTGTTTCTATTTTAAGTGATGTAGCTATATTTTCCAATTCAGGAGGGAAGCTGTTTATATTGGTGTCTATGCCAATTCCCATAATTGAACGCTTAACTTCTTGCCCAAAAACATTTTCAGTTAAGACTCCAGCTATTTTCTTTTGATTTACAAAAACATCATTTGGTAGTTTTATAAAAGGCTCTAAATCAAACTTTTCTTTAATAATTTTAGCGATAACAAAGGAAGCTAAGATAGTTAATGTTTGTAAATCTTCAATGGTATTTTTAGGAAGAACAATTGAGAAATAAAGGCCTCCTTGAGGAGAAAACCAAGAATGATCTTTTTTTCCTCTTCCCCGAGTTTGTTTTTCTGCCCAGATAATAGTCCAGGGCTGATGTTCAAACTTCTTAGCTATTCCACTAGTTGAATCAACCTCTTTGTATTTTTTAATTTTCATTGTTTTAAGACCACTAAAATATCACCTTCTTTTACCTTTTGGTCTTCTTTAACTAGTATTTTTTTGATTTTTCCTGGAATGTCAGAAATAATTTCATTTTCCATTTTCATTGCAGACAGGGAAACAATCTTCTGGCCTTTTTTAAATTTGTCTCCTTCCTTAACAAACACCTTGGTAATTGTTCCAGTAATAGGAGCTTTAATTTCTGTTTTAGTAAATTTCTTTTTTGGCATAGAAGCCTGAGCAACAGAAATTTCTTCTTGTTTTCTTTCTTTTTTAAAGGTAAATTCTTTTTCTCCTATTGAGACTTTTACTATATCTTCCTCTTCGCTTATTTTTATCTTCCTTTTTTTGTTTTTAATATCAATATAGAATTCCATTTTATTTTTGAAGCATTTTTAATCTTTGAGCTAATACCCAGTTTGATAAACCAGACTTCTTTTTATCATTAATTGTTTTTTTCATGGCTTGATAAAGATGGAAAACGGTTTCAGCTATTTCTTTCTCATTTAATTCTTGGACTAAAAAAGTTTTCTTTTTAGGAGGTGCTTTTTTTAATTTTTCAATGATTTTACTGTCTTTGATAAAGCTAGTGTTAAATTTACCTTTTACAAAGTCTTTATCTTCCAACAAAATTTTAAAAAATGGGATTGTGGTTGGAACGCCCTCAATATTCATTTCTTCCAAAGCTCTTTTTAATCTAGAAATAACCTCTTTTCTATTCTCTCCATGGGCAATAATTTTTCCTAGTAAGGAGTCAAAATAGGGAAATACTTCTTGGTTTTCATGTAAAAAGGTGTGTAAAAATATTCCTTGTCCTCCTGGAGCAAGATATTTCTTAATTTTTCCAGGAGTAGGACGGAAATCATTATTTGGATCTTCAGCATTAATTCTTGCTTCTATTGCCCAACCATCAAAAGTAATATCTTCTTGAGACAAAGACAATTTTTCTCCTTGAGCAATTTTGATTTGTTGTTCTACAATATCAACTCCGGTAATTGCCTCTGTAACAGGATGTTCAACTTGGATGCGGGGGTTTACTTCTAGGAAGTAGGGGTTTTTATCCTGATCCATTAAAAACTCAACAGTTCCCGCTCCCTCATATTTATGTTTTTCGGCCAGCTTAACAGCTAAACCAGTTACATGTTCTCTATCCTTCTGGTTTAAAAAGGGAGAAGGGCTTTCTTCTACTAGTTTTTGAAATCTTCTTTGAATGCTGCATTCTCTCTCTCCTAAATGAATTGCCTTTTCTCCATCACCTAAAATTTGGACCTCAATATGCCTTGCATTTTCTAAGTGTTTTTCGATAAAAAAGTCAGCATTACTAAAAGCAGAATTCATTTGTCTTTGAATTCCTCCCGAAATATCTAATAGGTCTTTAATGTTTATTTTTCCGTCAACAATCCTAATGCCAATTCCTCCTCCTCCCTTCTGGGCTTTTAGAATAAAAGGGGTTTTAATTTTCTTGACCCATTTAACTAAATCACTTTTGCTTCTAATTGGCTTATCACTAGCAGGAAGAGTAGGAATGCCAGCCTTTTTAGCTATCTTCTTAGCTTCAATCTTATCTTCTAATTTTTTAAGAGTATTATGATCGGGACCAATAAATATTATTTTGTTTTTTCGGCATAATTGAGCGAATTTCCAGTTTTCTGATAAAAATCCATATCCCGGATGAATAGCGTCCACTTTGGCTTTTTTAGCAATATTAATAATTTTCTTTTGATTTAAATAGCCAGCTGTTCCTTCTTCCTCTAAATAATAATGTTCATCAGCCAATCTAGTTTCAATAAAATTAGATTCCATTCCTGGGAAAGGACAAAGAGCTACCGTTTGAATATTCATTTCCTGACAAGTCCTAATAATTCTTAGGACTATTTCTCCTCTATTGGCAATTAATATTTTTTTAATTTTTTTCATAAGGATAGGGTTTATTAGATAAGACCGATATTGTATTCATTATCTTATCAGTAATTTCTCTTAAAAGTAAATAATATTCTTTTTTACTATTTATTTTTTTTCTTTTTTCTAATTCTTTAGAAAAATTCATTAATTTTCCTATTTTAATTATTCTTTTTCCTTTTTTTGATTGAATACCAATGGGTAAAACAGGAATTTGTTTTTTAAGAACCAGTCCGGCAATTCCTGATTTTCCTCTCAAGAGATTAGGTTTGGGATTACTGTCTCCTTCAGGATAAATAACAATAAAATTATTCTTGTCTATTTCTTTTATTGTTTTTTCTAAGACTTTTTTTCTGTTTTCTTTTTTTCTATTAATCTTAATGGTGTCTGTTAAATAATAAAGCATTCCAGACTGTAAGAATATTTTTAAAGAATCCATTGCTCCAAGAAATCTTATATTACGAATTCTGTCTTTAAAAAGGTAACCGATAAAGCAATGATCTCTTCCATTTAAATGGTTAGAGACAACAACAAAATAATTATTAGAAGGAATATTTTCTTCTCCTTCTATTTTTTTAATAAAGAGTTTTGTAAAAGGGAAAACTATATAACGAAAAAAATAGGAAAAAAAGGGTTTCATATTTCTTCTTTAAGTTTTTTGATTGTTTGCATTATTTTTTCAGTAATTTCATGAAGAATTTTCTTATATTCTTCAGAGCTCCCATCTAATCTTTTTGCTTTCTCTATTTCTTTTTCAAAGTAGAGAGGTTTTCCAATATTAATTCTAATTCTTTTTTCTATTTTTAATTTTCCTCCAGGTGGCATTAATTCAAAGGTTCCTTCTATTCCAACTGGTAGAACGGGAACTTCTGCCTGAATAACCATTTTGGCTATTCCCCATTTCCCCTTCCCCATTTCCCCTGTTCTACTTCTTGTTCCTTCAGGATAAATAACCAAACAATGATCTTTTTTTAATAATTGAATGGCTTTTTTTAAAACTATTTTTTTTGATTTTTGACTAGTTCTGTCTAGCTTTACTACTCCGCTAATAAAATAAAGAAAATCTCTAATTAATCCCTGTAAACCAGTATAAGTATCTACTTGACCAATAAAATGAAAACGTCTTGGAACACAAACCACTCCATTAGCAACCTGATCTAAATGGCTTTCATGATTACTCGCAAGAATAAAGTTTCTTTTAGGGATGTTCTCTTTTCCTCTTATCTCCTTAATTAAGAGTTTCTTTAAAATTGGAGCAATAAAGATTTTACAAAACCAAGAAAAAGGTTTATTCATATTTCTTTAACGTTTCTTTTATTGCTTTTTTAGAGTCTGTCATTATTTCCTCTATTATTTCCTGACAGGAATTAATTTTTGTAATTCCTTCAGCGCATAGTCCACATAAAAGAGGGGCATTTTCAATATTGCCGGCTGCTACTTTAGATCCAGCAAATTGTTCTGATCTTACTTCCTCTGGAAAAGGATTCTTTTTTTCAAGTTCTTTTATTTTTTCTGATAAATTATTTTTAATAACTCTAACTGGATGACCAGTAAATCGAGCAACAACAGTAATGTCTTCAGAGTTAGAATCTAAAATGGCCTGCTTGTATTTTTCATGAACCTTACATTCTTGACTAGCCATGAATCTGGTTCCAATCTGTACTCCTTCAGCTCCCAATACAAACATAGCAGCGGCTGTTTTACCATCATAAATTCCTCCAGCCGCAATTAAAGGTATTTTTTCTAACTTGTTTCTTGTTTGAGAAACCAAAACAAGAGTCGTTGATTCTCCAATATGCCCTCCTGATTCTGTTCCCTCAACAACCACAGCATCAGCTCCATTGTCTTCCATTTTTTTAGCTAATCTTGATAGGGCAACAACAGGAATAACTTTAATACCAGCTTTTTTTAAGTGAGGGAATAAGGGAAGAGGATTTCCTCCACCAGTAAAAACAACAGGTATTTTTTCTTTAATAACCACTTTGGCCAGATTAGCAACATTGGGGTTCTGCATTAAGAGATTTACTCCAAAAGGCTTGTTAGTCAATTCTTTAGTTTTTTTAATTTCTTTTTCTAGCCAAGAAGCTGGGAAAAAACCAGACCCTATTACTCCTAGTCCTCCTGCATTAGAAACTGCAGAAGTAAGGGTTGATTCTGAAACTCCAGCCATTCCTCCTTGGATGATAGGATATTTAATCTCTAAAAGTTCAGTTATTTTTGATTTAATCATAGTTCAGTAGTGGTTTATCTTTTAAAATATTATTTGCTTCTTCAGTTAATTCTTTTAACAGTTTTTTTACTGTAGTGATTTCTTTAATTTTCCAGAAATTAGAACCAGCAAAAACTAGACCGTTTTCAACGTCTCCTTTTCTAGCTTTTTCTAGAACATCAAGTATACAATAGGTTTTATCGCAAGTCATGCCGATACAAGCCTGACATTTTTTGGGATCTGGTTTAGGAGGGTTGCCTTTTGTGATTTTCTCAACTAAAGAGTTTTTAATAACTCTTCCTGGCAAACCAACAGGTGAATGGATTAGAACCCCATCGTCTTTTTTAGAATTAACGTATTTGTCTTTAAAGTTTTGATGAGCATCACATTCTTTAGTAGCTACAAAACGGGTTGCCATTTGAACTCCTTTAGCTCCAGCTCTTAACATTTCAACAATATCTTTTCCGTCAAATATGCCTCCAGCAGCAATAACAGGGGTTTTTACTTCTTGAACAACCTCTTTAACAATATCAATTGTTTTTCTTAGGGTGTGGCCTTTGGGGAATCCAAGATGTCCTCCTGCATCTTTTCCTTCAACAACAATAGCAGCTGCTCCCATTTTTTCTCCTTTTTTAGCCACCTTAACTGAGGAAGCCATTGAAAAGATGGGGACATTGTGTTTTCCTCCCATTCGGAAAATATCTTCTCTGAATCCGGCTCCCTGGATAATTAAGTCAATTCCTTCTTCAATAGCCGCTTTTGTTAGTTCAGTAAACTTATTAATTACTCCCATAATATTAATTCCAATAACCCCATTTTCTCCTGCTATTTCTCTGGCTTTTCTAATTTCCGATTTTACTTCTTCGGGATCATTCATTCCTGAAACGGCAATAATTCCTATTCCCCCCTTTTTAGCAACATGTCCGGCCAAATTATGAAGGGAAACCCTTACTGCCATTCCCCCTTGGATGATTGGAATAGAGGCATGAATATTTTTAATTTTTAAAGGAGGTAATTTATGTAAAGGAGAAGAGTCTTCCCCTTTCTCTTTTTTAAAGAATTCTTTTTTATCAACAACAGCAACAGTAAATCTAACTTCACATTTCTTTTCTCCATTAACAAAAGCCTCTCCTATAAAATTGGCGACCTTATAGGCATAAAAACCTAATAGTTTTGCTTTGTATTGAATTTTGTCTCCCGGAAAAATAGGTTTTTCAAAAATAGCGTTTCTTACCTTGTAAGCCAACAAATGCTTTTTCTTGTGTTCTTTCCCCATTCTTTTTCTTAAAAGAATAGTGGCTGTTTGAGCTATTCCCTCAATAACCAAAACACCAGGCATAATTGGATTATCAACAAAATGACCCTTAAAAAAGTCATCATCAGGAGAGGTTTGTTTGAATCCTGTAATATTGTTTTCTCCTATTTCTTCTACTCCATCAACCCATAAAAAAGGATCATCGTAAGGAATAATATTTTTAATTTCTTTTTTGTTCATCATAAAACTAATCCTCCATCTATATTAATAACAGAACCTGTAATAAAGGAAGCCTTATCAGAAGCCAAGAAAAGAATAAGTTCAGCCACTTCTTCTGGTTCACCAAAACGACCTAAAGATGTCAGCATTTTGATTTGGCCTTTCAATTTGTCTGGAATTGATTCTGTTAGTCTTGTTTTAATGAATCCAGGAGCGACAGCATTAACTGTTACGCCAAACCTTCCGACTTCTTTTGAAAGAGATTTCGTAAATCCAACAATTCCAGCTTTAGCGGCACTATAATTAGTCTGGCCAAAATTACCACTTTGTCCAACTACTGATGACATATTAATTATTTTACCCTTATTAGGGATAATAAGAGGAAGACTAGCTTTTGAGCAATTAAAAACACCTGTTAAATTAACATCAATTACTTTTTGCCATTCTTTTAATGACATTTTAGCTAAAGTTTTATCGAGACAAATACCGGCATTATTAATTAAGACGTCAAGCCTTCCAAACCTTTCTTGAATTTCATTCATCATTTTCTCTACCTCTTCATAACTAGAAACATCAGCTAAAAAATATTCAACTTCTCCTTTTTGTTTTTCAATTTCTTTTTTAGTTTGTTTAATTTTTAACTCTTGAGAAGGAATATCGTTTAAAGCTACAATTGCTCCTAAAGAAGAAAACTTTAAAGCAATCGTTTTACCAATTCCTTGGGAAGAGCCTGTAATTAAAACTACTTTGTTTTTGTATGTATCCATAATTATTTATTAATTTTAACAATAATGGTGTCTAAAAATAATTTTACTGTCTCTTTTTTTAAGAAGGGAAAAAAGCCAACGATTAAAGATTTTAAAAAATCTGTAAATTTTAATAAGGATTAAAACAAGAGCAGTATCTTTAAAGCATCTTTTAGCAATATTCAATTTTCCTATTTTAAAATTTTTCAATATCATATTGGACTTCTTTGATTTGTCTTCCGACAACAGGGATGGATTCTAAATCAATTCTTTTTAAATATTCAGGGACTTGTTCTCTTGATGTAATTTTAGCAAAGACTCTATCTAAGTTAAAAGGATTAAAGCTGGCTAAGACCAAGCCTAACTGAGAAACATGCTCATCTTCTTTTTGGCTGATAATGGCTTCTCCAAGACTTAAATATTCAGGCAGAATTTTGTTGAGATTAATTACAATATCTTCATAACTATAAAGATATTTTAGTGAAAGGTAAGATTCTTTTTTAAGAGATTTAAGAAGATTATTAACTGCTCCCTTGATTTTAATTTTCGGATCAAGATTAAGAATTGGGAGATTAATAATAAGGTCGCTGTTAAATATTTCTTCTGAAATATTAAATTGCATTTTTCCTTCTTTTTTCATTAAAAATCGAGTTTTTGATAAATCAAAGGGGGCTACTTGGGCTTTTTGACAAACCATTAATATTTGAGATTTTTCAACTGAAAGCTCTATTGGTGTTTCATCAAAGCTTTGACTGGCTACTCTAATGTTACTAGGATTTACCCCTTTTTGAATTAAATAATGTAGTGTTCCAGCTAAAAATTGGGGAGTAGTATTGTGGGCGAGGTAGGGATGTTTGGCTTTTGAAAGGGTTGGTAAGATTAAGATCTTAGAATTGTTTTTAATCCTTATTTTTTTAATTAAGCTTAAAGTTTTTTCAATAGTCTCTACAACATCATATTTAAATCTCCAAACAGCAACAGTGTTTTTGTTATTGTTTTCTTCTATTTGAAAGCTATCTCCAATTTTATATTCTTTAATTGTTTTATGAACCCAACGATTACCATTCTCATCTTCTATTACTAGAATAAAATAGGGGGTGTGAGGATGAAGAGTAGTTGGAATGGTGTTTTTTGAAACGCCTTTTACTTTTAATTTTTGGCTTCTTAATCTTTCAGGCCGAATAAAACAATTAGGACATTTGCTAATTGGATATTGCCAAACCTCTTTACATTGAGAACATTTAAAAAACATATTAATTTTTCTTTAAAATATGAACAGTAACACTTCCTCCAGCTCCTCCAATATTATGACATAATCCTATTTGAAGATTAGATTGTATCTGTCTTTCTCCACATTCCCCTCTTAACTGTTTTGTGATTTCATAGACTTGAGCTATTCCAGTTACAGAGATAGGATGACCTTTAGCTTTTAACCCTCCTGAAACATTAATTGGCAGTTTGCCGTCCCTGTTAACCTTGCCTGATCGAACTAGGTCAGCTCCTTTACCTGGCTCAGCAAAACCTAAGTCTTCGTAAGAAAACAACTCTACTGAGGTAAAGGCATCATGAACTTCAGCAATGTTAACGTCTTGAGGTTTTATTCCTGCCTGTTTATAGGCTTTTTGAGCAGCGATTTTAGTTGCTTTGAAATGGTGTAATTCTTCTCGACCAAAAGTTAAAAGATGGTCTGTTGCAAAACCAGATCCAACTACTTCAATATTTGTTTTTTGCTTAGTTAGAATGATAGCTCCTCCTCCATTCACAGATAAGGAACAGTCCATTAATCTTAGAGGAGAAGAGATAACAGGAGATTTTTTAATTTTTTCTAAAGAGACTGGCCTTTGGTAAAAATAGGCCTTTGGATTCAAAACAGCATTCTGATGATTTTTAAAAGCAATTAAAGATAAGTCGTCCATTGTCGCTCCATATTTTTCCATGTATTGTTGCCAAACCAAAGCATTTTGAACCGGGAACAACATTCCTTCAGTTTGTTCAATTGTTCTTTCGGCAGCTGAAAGAATTAAATCAATAGTAGTTTCGCTTTTATCATAAACCAGCTTTTCTCCACTTAAAACTAAAATATTATCAAGTCCTAATCTATTAGCGGTCCAAAAAGCAACTCCTCCTCCTGAACAAACAGAAGGAGTTTCGATAATAGGAACATTGGTTTTAAATAAGTCAGATATTAAAGAAACCTTGTGGGTTTGATGTTCTCCTCCAGCTGCACTAGACATCGAAGATAAAACAATAGCGTCTAAATCAGAAGCTTTCATTTCAGCATCTTCCAGGGCTTCAACAGCCGCATTAAAGGCTAATTGCCACCAAGGTTGCTGAGAATAATTAAATTTTGTTAGTCCTACTCCTTTAATATACATATTCTTTTAATAAGTAATAACAAAATAGCAAATAGGTTAAAAATAGTAAAGAGTCACCATTTGGCACTATGGAATCCTAGGTAATAGCCCGACAAGTTAGTAATAACATGAAGAAAGAAGGTTAAAAAAGCTAAAATTAACCAAGAGAATAAGTCTAAATTTATTTCTGAAAAAAGATTTAAAAAAACAAAGACTCCAACTACATAATTAATTTGATCAAAAGGCATAAATCTAGCTCCAGGTTCTAAATTTAATCTTCTTTTAAAAAAAGCAGAAATTAAATCTCCTAAAACAGTTCCCAAAGAAATTAAAAAACCTAACATTAAAATGTTAGCAGTTTGATAATTTAATAAGGATATTTGCTGAAAGAAAGAAAATTGATAGAGCCATTTTTGAAAATAAATGGCAATTATTCCGTTAATAATCCCTAAAACAACTCCTCGCCAAGTTTTATGAGACCCTAAGATTGGCAATCCTTTCCATTTTTTATTGAAATCAACAGGCTTATCTAAAAAATTAAAAACACTTAGTTTTTTAGCTAAGGGAGGAGTCATGTTAGCAATATAGGCAGGAGCAAAGAAATAAAGACGAGAAAAAATAAAATCTAACATAATGTATTTTTTATTCTTTTATGGTAAAAATAATTAATGAAATGCGATTTACATGTCCATACTTATTTGTCATATGATAGCATTTCTTCTCCAAAATCGATAGTTCAAGAAGCCCTTAAAAAAGGAGTTGGTTGCTTGGCGATTACTGATCATGGAGAGGTTAAAGCTTTTGACGAAGTTAAAAAACATGCCTTGGGCAATGACATTTTAATTATTAAAGGAATAGAGCTTAAAAGCCAAAAAGGAGACATTATTGGATTAAATATCCAGAAAAAAATACCCGAAGGATTATCAGTTAAAGAAACTATTAAAAGAATTAAAGATCAAGGAGGTTTTGTTGTTATTCCTCATCCTTTTTGTAGGTATTACCCTTTTAAAGAAGATTTAAAAAATGTTTTAGATAAAATTGATGCTATAGAAATTTTAAATAGTTCAATTCCTAAAAAAGATAATCAAAAAGCTTTTGATTTTGCAAGAAAGAACAATTTTCCTTTTACGGCTGGCTCAGATGCTCACTCTTCTTGTTCGGTCGGAGAAGCCTATCTAGAAGTTCCAGGAGAAAATCTTTCTATTCAAGAGATTTTTAATTTTATTAAAACTAAAAACGTAAAAACAGGAGGAGGAGAAATTTCTTTTTTTGAAATGCTAAAAGACCGAATTTTTAGAAATAGTGCTAAAATTTTTCGGTAAAAAAACACCACTATAATTAGTGGTGTTTGTTCTTATGGTCGGCCTCCAGGGATGTCTAGAGGTGGTCCACCTTCTTCTGAGTCGGAAGAATCTTCTTTGTTTTGTCCGGAGGAAGGGATATTCTCTTGAGCTTGATCTGGTAGAGAACTATCTTCTTGATTATCAGAACCTTCCTTTTCTTGAGCTTGATCTGGTAGAGAACTTTCTTCTTGGTCATCATCGTCTTCAGTGGTAGGAAGGGATCTTACTCTTTCTGCGTTTTGAATCGCTTGATTAATTCTTTCTTGAGCCTGTTCTGGAATCTTTGTTTTAACATCTTCTAAAACTTGAAGGTGTTGTTCAGTAGCTCTTTCCATGAGAGCTTCTACTTCTTGTCCTTTGTCCATTGCTTCAGCCATTTGAGAGATTTCTTTTCCAAACTCTGCATATTTATCATATTCTTCTAGGTTATCCTCTAAATCTTCCTCGCCACTCTCTGCTTTTGCTTGGGCTGCTCGTAAACGAGCTTCACTAGCAATATTAAGAATTTCAGTAGCCCTTTCTGGATCTTGCTGAGCGACTCCTCTTAAGGCTTCAATTTGTCCAGTCATTGTTTCCTCTTTAGCTCTTTTAACATTTTCTTGAGCCTGTTCTGGAATGCGACTGAGGACTTCATCAAAAGCTGTTAAGTGTCTAGTAGTTGCTTCAATTATTTCTGCTTGAAGATCAATTTCATTAGCCCGGTTCATGAATTCTTGGGCTTTTTTTAATTGTTCTTCATAATTGCTAACTGCTTCTGTTACCTTTTCGCTTTGTTCTTCAGCTAAGATTTTAGTTTCTGATAAGCGTTTTTCAGCAAGAGAAAGATAACGTCTTGCTTTGTTGCTTTCTCCAAAAGTGAAGAAATTTCCAACGTTTTCAAAAAAACGACTTACAAGATAGAAGGGTTGACCAGGAACTGTTCTTACTGTTGGAAGAGAGTCTTCCGTCTGAGCGTTTACTATTCCAGAGATTAAAAGTAATCCAAGAATAGTAATAATAATAGTTTTTTTGTTCATGGTTTTAGTATTTATTTATTTTTCGACCTTGTTTTTTTATTATAGCATTTTTTGGTGGACCTAACGAGAATCGAACTCATATCGCTGCAATGCGAATGCAGTGCTCTACCATTGAGCTATAGGCCCTTTTAAGAAACCCAATATTTCTTTTTGGTCATTTTGTCTCTTTTCATTTCTACTTCTCTTCTTTTTTTAATTGCCTCTTGAGATAAATCAATTAATTTTTGATTTTCTAATTTTCCTAATCTTTGAGTTTCTTTTTTAAGAAATTCTTTTTTATTCTTTTTAGGATCTTCTAGAATATGCCCTAATAAAACATTTAAAATGTATCCGATCTTAGGGCCTGGTTCTATTTTTAAAATTTTCATTATTTCCTTTCCGTCTATTTTAAGCATCGAAGTTGAAAGAGGGTCTTGAGAAACTTTTTCAATTAAATATTCAAGGTGTCTTAATTTGTAGGGTTTAGCCTTAGGAACTCCTGATCCAATTCGATCAGCCATCCTTAGCTCTATTAATTCTTCTGTATTCTCTAATCCAACATTTCTGATTAGTTTTCTAACTGAACTTTCTCCTACTTCTTCCGGGTTGTAGTAAAAAAGATGATAGCGGACTAATTTGGTAATTTTTTTAATATCTTTTTTAGAGAATTTTAATCTTTTTAAGATTTTGTAGGTTATATTTGCTCCTACAATTTCGTGATTGTAAAAGGTGGCTTCTTTTCCTTTTCCTTCTTTAGTTCTTGGTTTGCCAACATCATGTAAAAGAGCGGCTATTCTAACATGCAGATTAAATTGTTTTTTAGCTGCATAATCTAGAGATCTAATAGAGTGCTCATAACAATCATAAATATGATGCTTGTTTTGTTTTACTTTGCAACCCTCTTCTATTTCTGGAATAATTTCTTTAAGAATTTTTAATTTTCTAAGAATTTCAATACCCTGAGCTGCTTTTTTGGTCATAATAATTTTAATCAACTCATCTCGAATTCTTTCTTTAGAAATTAGATTTAATGATGGAGCATTCTTTTTAATTGCTTTTTTAGTTTTTTCTTCTATTGTCCATTTTCCTTTTAATTGAACAGCAAACCTAACTGCTCTCATTATTCTTAAAGCGTCTTCATTAAATCTTTCTTCTGGTTTGCCGATTGCTCTAATTATCTTGTTTTTTAAGTCTTTTTTACCGTTAAAATAATCAAGAACTATGTTTTTATCTTTTTGAATATCAATAGCTAAAGCATTAATAGTAAAATCCCTTCTGGCTAAGTCTTCTTTAAGGGTTTCAGCAATTTCTATTTTTTGAGGATGTCTTTTATCTTGATACTCCTCTTCTGTTCTGTAAGTTGTAATTTCTATTTCTTTTAATTTAGGGTTTTTACTTTTAGTTTGAACGGTTACTGTTAAAAATTTGTTTTCGTAAAAACTGTCAGGGAAAATTGACTGGATTTCTTTAGGTTGGGCGTTAGTAGTAATATCCCAATCATTTGGTTCTTTGTTGCCAATTAAAGAATCTCTTACACATCCTCCAACAATGTAAGCTTCAAAATTGCTTTTCTTTAATCTCTCTATTATTTTTTTAACTTCTTTAGGAATTTTCATCTTAATTAAAATATTATCTTAAATACTTGTTTTATTCAATTTTATTGATAAACTTTAACTAGATACCCCTGTAGCCTAACTGGATAAGGCGCTGCGCTTCGGACGCAGAGATTGCGGGTTCGAGTCCTGCCAGGGGTACTTTTTTTGACAAATCTTTAAAAATATTATATTATAAGGATAGTTCCTGGTTCTTTAACATAAGAATAAGGAATGGAGATGATTTAAATGAAAAAACAGATAACAGTTTTTCTGATTTTTGTGTTACTTGTCTTTGTACAACTACAAAGTCAAGTGTACGGCGAAGGTCTCTCCACTAACTTTGTTGGAGGACCTGGTAACGAAATAACTACAGCTAGTACTGGAGGACTAGCAAAAATATGGGAGGTTGAGATAGAAAACGAAGAAGTTTCTGCTCTTTTTCTAGATGAAGATTTCTTTTATACAGGAGGAGATTATCTAACCAAATGGGACTACAATGGTAGTGTTGTTTGGAAGAAAGAAGCAGCAGCAATATATGACGATATAAAAGATATGGCTGTTTTAGGTGATTTTATTGTGACCACAGGTAGAGGATTAATTATGTGGTACAAAAATAATGGAACCCAATTTTGGCAGGATAATTATGTTTGCGATAGTATAGTTTCTTCGGGAGAATTTTGGTTTAGTACAACAAGCTCTATGTTTAGTAGATATAATCTAAGCGGAGAAGAAAATTACATTTTCCTAAACGATGAAGTCGAAATAATTGAAGACTTAACCTATTCGTCTGGCTTCATCTTTGCTGGAGGAACAGCTGAAAATGGATCTCTTTATCTTTCTAAAATAAATGCTTCAGACTTATCAATAGTCTGGGAAAGATTTTGGGATGACGAAGACTTATACGAAGAAAGCATAATCTTTTCCATTTCTTCACACGATGGTTTCCTATATACTGCAGGAGCTGATATCAAAAGCACTTATCGGAGCAAGGCCCTTATAATGAAATGGGATTACGATGGTAATCTTATTTGGACCAAAAAAATAGGGAAAGAAGAATGGGGCGATGAGAAATATAATAAAGCCTATTCTCTTTTCATTCAAAACGATACTCTTTTAATATCAGGAGACATGGACAAAGCGATAACAGCCATGAGCCTTGAAGGAGATGTCTTATGGAAGAAAGAATGGGAAGACGAAAGAAAGGAAATATTTGATTTTGGATTCCATAATGAAACCTATTATTCCCTCGGTCATAATGAAGGCGGAGATTTCTGGTTGGCTAACTGGATTCAAGATCAGGAGGATCCCGAAATAACCAGTCCAGGAGATCGTGTCTACGAGCAACAAGATAGCGAAGATGTTTTGTCTTGGTACATAGTGGAAACAAATCCCAAAAATTATTCCTTGTTTAAAGATGGATCTTTAATTAAACAAGAGAAAAACTGGAATGGGACATCTGTCTTTGTAGAGATAGACAGATCCATGCCTTTAGGAGCATACAACTATACTTTGGTAGTTTATGATCTTAATGGTAATAGAGCTAGTTCTGTGGTTATAGTAACCATAGAAGATACTACCGCTCCTATAATCTTAACTTCTTTCTATAATGAAGAGGAAGATGAGATTAAATGGAAAGCCGAAGACAGGAACCCAGATACTTATGTTATTTACAAGAACAACAAAGAAATCGTATCTAGTTCTTGGGTCTCAGGAGAAGCAATATCTATTGGTGTTAGTGGAGATGGTAACTATTCGGTTATCTTCCATGATACATCGGGCAATTCCAACACAGATTCAATTATCCTGGACAGTGCCGCTAATAATAGCACTATCTTTCCTTCCTGGCTAATAATCTTGTTATCTTCAGGGGGAGTAGCAGCAGCAGCAGTTTTAGTAGCTCTTCTCTTACCAAGAGAGGAGAAAGAAGCACCTCCAACTTATTATTAAATATCTAAAACCTTTCTTTTATTTCTTTTTAAAAAAAAAGAATAAACAGAAAGGCTTTTTTTGTTGAAGATTTTTACTTAATAGGTTATATTTAAATTGTATAGTTTTAATACAAAAACATTTCATGAAAAAAACAATATTTTTAATAGTCTTTCTCTCTTTTTTATTAATTCCTTCTTTTGCTAGGGCTTTTTGGGGATGCAATAACCAGATTATGCCTTGCGGTTATGATGTTGATGGAGATGGGACGGTTGAATATGAAACGCTAGAAACAGGTAATTTAAATCGCCAACAAGAAATAGCTGGTGGTTTTCCAGAATCTATAGATTATGAAGGTTGTCGTTTCGTAGATATTTTTGTCTTGGTGAATAATATTATTGTTTTTGTTATGACTTGTTTAGCCCCTCTTGTTAGTGGAGTTATGTTGATTTTGGGATCTTTTTATCTTATGATTGCTGGAGTAGATCAGAATAAATTAAAGACAGGAAAGGACATTATGACAGCAGCTGTAGCTGGTTTAATTTTTATCTTTATCTCTTGGGTACTATTGAATACCTTTTTAACTATGATGGGCGTAGCTGAATGGACAGGATTACGAGAAGGCTGGTGGGAATTTTAAGAAAATAGGCCCCTATAGCTCAATTGGCAGAGCAGTTGCCTCTTAAGCAATTGGTTCTAGGTTCAAATCCTAGTAGGGGCACGTTGATATGGTGGC
>CAZJSP010000012.1:0-11982 GCA_964548875.1 uncultured Candidatus Saccharibacteria bacterium
CTAGTTGGTTCTACTAAAGTTCCTACTTCAGGAACAGTTCACTTCAATTTAGGTGATACAAACTCTATTGAGGTTGCAGCTGGTGGTAATACCAAAGTAGAATTGAGAGCTGCATTAAACGATATTACTACTGCCTCTCAGACTAATCAGAGAATAGAAATGGTTCTTTACTCTGTTACTGCTGAAGGTACAAATGATCGTTTGACTGTAGTTGAGGGTATTGCTAATGGTCTTCTAAATGGAGAAACTTACAATACTCATACCGACTCTCAAGCTGCTCAAGAATTTGTTGTTGCTAAAACTAAACCTGTTCTTACTGTTGGTACTGTAACCAATACATTACAGAACACATCCGGTTTGGAATTATATAAATTCGACGTAGCTACAGAAAGTGATGATGTTGATGTTTCCTTTAATAAGGTTATGTTTGCTGTTAGTGTAACTAGTGATGCTGGAGAGGTAAGTACATTTAAGTTATATCGTGGAAATACTTTAATTGGTTCAGTTGCCAGTTTGAATGCAGGTTATGCTTCGATTGAATTAGATAATGTTGAGACTGTTACTGGTTCTCAAACATATACATTAAAGGCCACAGCTGCTAACTTTGCTGGAGATTACGACACAATTGTAACTGAGCTTGCAGCTCATCCAAGCGTAGATTATGCTGCAGCTAATGATTATACTACTATTGCTGGAGGGAACGGAACCTTTATTTGGTCTGATAATTCTGGTACTTATAAGTCAGAAGGCTCTGCTCACTGGATGAACGAATATTTGATTAAAGAATTAGACCTTGAAGGAATTACAGTTAGTCGCTAATTGATGTCTTATTTTCGCCAAACCTATTCCTTGTAAGGTTGAAGCGAATTAAAAGAGCCCGTTTTGACGGGCTCTTTTACTTGTTTTGACTCTTCTGATTTATAATGTAAAATTAAATAATATGAAGAAGAATTTTTTATTTAAAACAATTTTAATAGGATTAATTATTGTTTTTTTACCTTCTTTTGTTGAAGCTTATGAAAAACATGATTTTTTTATTGAGTCTTCTTATGATGTTAATCAAAGAGAAGAGCTTTCTACCTTTTTAATTAGAAAAGGTTATAGTGTTGATTTTTATATTGAACAAGCTTGGTGGGAAGGATTAAGTGAAGGAAAAAAACAAGCAGTAGAAGATTCTATTCGTGATTTAGATTTTAGGTTCCATTTTGATGTTAAGCCTGTCTTGAATAAAAACTATGGGATGGAAAGAGATACTAGGAATAATTTAGTTGTTTTAGTTCATGAAATGAGAAAAGAGGCAAGAGGTTATTTTAGAAATGTAGATGCTTATCCTGAGTACCAGTACGCTACTTCTAATGATAATGAGATGGTTTATTTAAATGCTCAGAATATTACTGATGATTTAGAATTACTGAAAAGTTATTTAGCTCATGAATTTACTCATGTTATTACCTTTCATCATAAAAATCAGTATGCTGTTGAAGAAGAAACCTGGTTAAATGAAGCCAGAGCAGAATATGCTCCTACTTTAATAGGGGCCAATGAAGAGTATAGCGGTAGTTATTTAGAAGAAAGAATTAAAGATTTTTTAAAAAATCCTTCTGATTCAATTACAGAATGGCAGGGAAATTCTTCTGATTATGGAGCTTTAAGTTTATTTACTCATTATTTAGTTGATCAATACGGAATTGAAATATTAAACGATTCTTTAAATTCTCCTTATGTTGGAATTGAAAGTATTAATTGGTTTTTTGAAGAAAATGGTATTGATAAAACTTTTTCTGAAGCTTTTACTGATTGGACAATTACTATTCTTATTAATGAT
The DNA here is from genome assembly GCA_964548875.1 of uncultured Candidatus Saccharibacteria bacterium. Classification (GTDB taxonomy): domain Bacteria; phylum Patescibacteriota; class Minisyncoccia; order Minisyncoccales; family JANBVM01; genus CAYSZX01. Next base: position 1,826 of record CAZJSP010000012.1, read on the forward strand.
TGTTCTTTGGGAGAGGAATATTGCTATCAAGATGAAAATTTAAAAGATATTAAGGTAATTCCCTTAATTAATTTTTTACCTTTAAGTGGGAGAGGAACCTTAGGGGTTTCTCAAGAAACTAAAGAATGGGCTGGTAATTGGTTTAAATTTCTTGGGGGGAGAGGAACATTAAAACTTGAATTTATTGGGGAAACAGACCAGGAGTTTATTATTCCTTATCTTACTCAAGACTTAGAGGGGAATTATAGTCTACATTACTTTGAATTAAATAATTTTCAGAGGGGGGTTATTTCAATATCTGATTTTGGGACCAATATTGGCTCTATTACTATTATTCCTTCAATTCAATCTAAAACTTCTAATTTTAAAGATTCAGAAAGGTCTTATCCTTTCTTTTGGGAAGTTTCTACTGCTGTTGCGATTAAAGAAGAAAACATTCCTTATTTAGATAAGGCTATTTCTGATATGACTAGAGAAGAATTAGCTAGTAAAGCTCAAGAATTAGAAAGAATTTTAAGAGAATTAAATGATCAAATAGCAGTTTTAGATCGGGCTGAAGGAGAAGAAATTGTTTTTTGTCGAAGTTTTGATGAAAATCTTTATTTCGGATTAACTGATCATGATGGGGTAAGGTGCCTTCAACAGTTTTTAAGAACCCAGGAAGATATTTATCCAGAAGGTTTAGTGACGGGTAATTTCTATACTTTAACCTTGAACGCTGTAATAAGGTTTCAAGAAAGACATGCTCATGATATTTTAGCCCCTCTAGGGCTAGAATGGGGGACAGGCTTTGTTGGTTCTAGTACTCGAGACAAACTAAATGAATTTTTAGGCTTATAAAAAACACCTTAATATTTTTTTATCAAATAAAAAAATGTTAAAACAAACCAATGAAAAGAATAATTATCATTGTTTTTATCCTTCTTTTAATTCCTATTTTTTATTTAATAAAAGAAAAGGTCTTTATTGAAGAAGATTCTAACTGGCAATGGTTAGAAAAACAAAAGAAATTGTACGAATTATCTTCTTTTGAAAATAATTTAATTTTAAAAGAAATTAATGAATTATTTCCTAATCAAGAAGAAAGATTAAAAGCTTTGTCCTTTTTACGATTAGGCACTCCTTATCAGGCTGGTTGTTTAGGAGAGGGAAAAGGAAGAGACCAAGATCCAATTTTTAGATTAGATAAAGCAGATTGTACCGTTTTTGTAATGACAAATATTGCCCTGCTTCACTCTCAAAGCCTAGAAGAAGCAGAAGAAATAATAAAATCAATTAATTATAGTTCTCCTCAAGATATTAGTTTTGAAACAAGATTACATTTTACAACTGATCGTAATATTACTTCTTCTTATTTTCAAAATATTACTGAAGAAATCATAGATTTAAATAAACTAAAAGAAAAAAAAGTAGTTTTAAATAAATTATTAGATGGAGAGCGTTTAATTGATATTGATTGGGAAAAAGAAGTTTCTTTTTTCTATCTTCCTAGCCAGGAAATTAATCAAGAACTATTTAGTAGTCTTCCTTCAGTTATTGGAATAGCTTTTTTGATAGAAGGGGACGAGAAGATTGGATTAGATGTAAGACATGAGGGCTTTTTATTTGATGGTCAAAATTTTATTCATGCTAGCTCGGAAGAACAAAAAGTAGTTTCCATTGATTTTTTTGAATATTATTTTAGAAAAGAAGAAAATCCTCGATTTGACGGAATTGTTTTCTTTGAATTTAAATAGTTTTTTTTGCTTTAAAATTTTATGTTATAATAAGTTATTAAAATAATTTTTAAAAAAGTATGGAGGAAACAAAACCTATTCAACCAAAAAACAAAAGCTATTTGTATTATTTGGTGGTAGCTATGTTGCTTATTGGTTTAGCCATTGGTTGGCATTTTGGTAAATCAAGTGGCCATAGTATTGGTTATTACAGTGGTTATAATCAGGGAATTGAGGAAGGTAAAGAACAGGGGAAGGAAGAGCTTTTAGCTGAACAAGAAGCTACTGTTCAAGAAGTAATTGATGAGCTTGAATCAGCTGCTAATCCTTTTAATGAGGAAGATGAAGAGACTAATCCTTTTGGCGAAGGAGAATATGTTAATCCTTTTGCTGAATAAGATTAAAATAATTCAATAATTATGAAAAAAATAAATTTAGTTATTTTAATAGGTCTATTGTTCTTTTTGCCAACAATTTCTTTTGCTCAACAAAATTTTGATTTTCCTGTTCCGGAACTTGATAGTTGTTCTTCTCACGAAGAATGTAGGGACTATTGTGATAACCCATCTCACATTGAAGAATGTTTAGACTTTGCAGTCAGAATAGGAAAGATAAATCAAGAGAAGGCAAATAGGATTAAAGAAATGAATAAAGAAGGTTTTGTTGGTCCTGGAGGATGTACAAATCAAGAGGAGTGTAAGGATTTTTGTGATCAAGAGGAAAACATGGAAACTTGCCTTCAATATGATGTTGATAATGGTTTTATGACTCAAGAGAAAGCAAACCAGATAATGGAAGGGCTGGGAGGAAGAAAAGATATTGTTGGTCCTGGAGGATGTACAAGCCCAGAAGAGTGTAAAAATTACTGTAATAATCAAGAAAATCTTCAAGAATGTCTTGATTTCTCTGTCGCCGAAGGAAGAATGGACCAAGACCAAGCCGATGAAATTCTTCAAAAAATAGAAGAAAGAGAAATTTTAAGAGAAGAAAGAGGAGATAAAGAAGTAGATCAAGAGTTTTCTTTCGAAGAAGGTCCAGGTGGTTGTTCTTCAGAAGAAGAATGTAATGAATATTGTAATAAGTTTGAAAATTTAGAAGAATGTTTGGATTTTGAAGTTGAAATTGGGGGATTAACTAGAGAGGAAGCTGATGATATATTAAGAAAGGAAAGAGCTATTCAAAAAGAGGCTGGTAATATTACTCCTGATCAAATAAATTCAATTTTACAAAAAGTTGGAGGTGGCCCTGGAGGATGTATGAGTCAAGATGAGTGTGATTCTTATTGTGGAAATGAAGAAAACGGAGAAGAATGTATTAATTTTGCTAAAGAGCATGGATTAATGAATCCTGAAAAAGCAGAAAAGATTAAAAATAATTTAGCAGTTGGCAAAACCTTAAAAGATCAGGGTGGCCCTGGAGGATGTACAAGCCCAGAAGAGTGTAAAAATTATTGTGATCAAGAAGAAAACGGAGAAGAATGTATTAATTTTGGAAGAGATCATGGGCTTATGACTTCAGAAAAAGCTCAACAATTAAAAAATCAAATAGAAATAAGAAAAGAATTAGAAATTATGGGTGGCCCTGGAGGGTGTTCAGGCCTAGAAGAATGTAAAAATTATTGTAGTCAAGAAGAAAACCGAGAAGAATGTTTGAATTTTGGAAAAGAAAAAGGGTTGATTAGCGAAGTAAAAGCTAGGGAGGTTCAAAAATTTCAAGAAATAAAGAAAAGAAAAGAAGAAAAAATGGAGAAACAAGGAAAAGCTCCTGATGGAACAGAAATTAGAACAGAGAAAGATATGAATATGCCTAAAGATATGAACGAGTTAAATGAGATGTCTGAAGACGAAATGAAGAATGAGGAGATGATGGATTATATGCCACCTGAGGGCGAAATAATTGATGAAACAAAGGATATGATGCCTCAGGAGGAAATGAAGAATGAAGAACCCCAGGGCGAAATGAATTATGGCCCTCAAAGTCTCTTAAAAGGAGTAAGGAGTTTTATGGCTAACATTGGTTTTCTTGGATTTATTCAGAGATAAGAACTAAGAACATTAAAACCACGTTTTTTAGGCGTGGTTTTTATCTTAAAATGAAAACATCTTCTTGCGAAGATGTCTTCAGTGTGCTTACTGGCTTTGTATAAATACAATTCCTGTAAGCACAATTTAATTATATCTTATTGAGATATTTTGTCAAGGATTTTATTATTTAGTTGACTTTTTATTCTTTTATTCTAAATTGTAATTAGGAGGTGAAAATCAATGGAAGATCTAAAAGAAGCACTTAATGAAGTGCAAGAGGCCAGTCGAAAAATTGGAATGATTATAGATATGTTGAAAAGGTTGGAAGCGACAAAATAATTCTAGCCGAGATTGATACCATTCAAGAAAAGCTTGATTCTCTCAAGAGTAAAATAATTAATCTAATGCTTAAATAAGGCGAAAAAAGCCTTATTTTTTTTATTATTAATTCTGTTAGGACCTTAAATGGTTTGAGCTTCTGAAACCCTTCTTTTAATAAATGTTTTAACTTTATTAAAACTAACTTTATTTTTATTTTTGAACTTAATTGGTTTTATCTCTATGTCTTTAAAGAAAATTAAACTTTTTAAAATTAAATTAAGACTAATATCGGGTAGCTTTTTCTTTGTTTTATTTAATAAATCAGCCAAATCTTTTCTTTGAAGAATAAAATAAATATCAATATAGTCTTTATTTGTTGCTCTGCTAGTTATAGCTGATAATTTCATACAGGCGATATCTTCTAAAGAAGCTAAATTGAAATAATCTTCTTTAATTAGAGGGTTAATCATTTTAGTCTTATAAGTAAAAAAGCTAACTTTAATAGAATTATTTATTGTAACAGTCAAAGTGTTTTTCTCTTCTTGATTTTTTAAAACTTGATGATCTTTAAAGACTTCTTTTATTTTTTCGTAAAGCTTTTTAGTATTTATTTCTTTTTGAGTAAAAAAGTCAAAATCAACACTATCTCTATGGCCTATTTGTAGGGCTAAGGCAGTTCCACCAGCTAAATAAAAGTCTTTTTCAAAAGTCTTAAAAAGAGGAAGAATCTCTTTTCTTTTTTTATCTAGAATGTTGTAAAACATTTCTTTTTTTTATATTAGGCTTTACATCGAAGATAAAAGACCAATAATTTAATGATTTTTCATTCCATTCTCCGGGCAATGGGTTTTTTACCAATTCTTTAATTTCTTCCTTGCTGTATTGCTTAAAAAGCCATTGTGTGGCTCTTCTATCTCCTAAGTTAAGAATATTAGTAATTATTCTTTCTTTATCTTTTTTGAGACTTATTTTTTTAAGGTCATAAGACCATAAATAAGGTTGAATAAATTTAGGTATCATATGCTTATTATACCACATTTCAGCTTATTTTATTACTTTAACAAATCTTCTAATGAGCAAGATTTTAAGGCTGATTGATCTAAAAGAATTTGTTTTTGAGGATTTAAATTTTCTGCAGTCACTCTTCTTATTAATTTTGTTTCTATCTGGCTTCCCAACACGACATAATCTGTTTTTTTAAGATAATTTTCAGTTTTTTCGAAAAATAAACTAATATATTTTTTTAGTTTATCTGAGATTTCTTCTTTATTAGGTATTAATTTTATAGCCTTCTCATTAATAGGATAATTTATTTTTTGAAATTTTAGGTACTCTTTGGTTAATTTAAAAATTATGTCTACAGTTGGTTTTTCTTCAGTGGCGTAGGTAAGAACGATAAAGTGATTTTTTGTGTTAAAATCTTTTTCAACTCTAATTTCTTTAATTGATGTTATTTCATAAATTTCGTATTTCTTTTTATAAGAAAGAAAAAAATCTTGCCAATTTTTAAGCCAGTTATTTATTATTTTTTGATCTATGAAAAGAGGCAATAGCTTATCTTTTAAATGTTTGTTTTCTACTTTATTTATTTTAATAGTCAATTTATCAAATAACTCTTTATAGTTATTGAATTTTAACTCTTTTTCTTTTAAATATTCTAAATTAGGGACAATTTGCTGTCTCATATACCAAACTAAATCATATATGTCTTCAGCCTTGTAACCATAAAGCTTTTTTCCTCTTTTTCTCTTTCTTCTACCTAAAACAGCAGCTATTTTACTAGCCATTAAATTTTCTAAAGTATAGGTTTTGATAAGAAAGGGAAGGGGCCACTTTTTATTTAGAATTGGTAGTTTTTCTGTCTCTAAATTTTTAGAGCAAAAAACATTTAAATCTATTTTTATGTGAATTTTTGGTGAATCTAATCCTATTTTTAACTTTTCCGAAATTTTAAATTTTAATTTAAGCCCTCTGTTTTTTTTAATTTTAACTTCTAAAATAGAAGAATCTATATTATAGTCTTGTCGGAAATATTTTATTAATTCTTCCTTTAATTTTTTAAGATTAGGAAACTTACTGATTTCAAAATCTAAATCAATAGACATTCTATTTAGATTATGGCAAATTCTTAAAACAGAACCACCATACATTGTCCATTCTGAATATTCTGGATGATTATAAATAAAATTTAAAACATAATAATGCAACTCTTCTTTAATAACATTTCTTTGTATTAAAGCATTTACAACCTCTCTTTCTTTTAAATCTTTAATTTTTTGTTCTAAATTAACAATTAAAGTATTTTCCATGTTACTTTATTTTCTTCTATTAATTTTTTAAATTCCTTTTTTTCTTCTTTATCTATTTCACTAATATCGATTCTTAATCTTTTTAAAATTTTTGGCTCTGGTGTTTTAAACTGGTTAGTACTTAGATAAACTAAATCGAATAAGGCTTTTGCTGGAGAGGCAATTAAATATTCAAAACCTAATCTTGATTTCTTTAAAGAAAAACCCTTAAATAGACCTTCTTTTATTGAGTTATAGCTAAAAGTACCTATTTTGTTTGAGTAGGTTCTTGTTGCTTTTGTTGTTATCGAAGTAATTGTATTAATAACGTTAGTTGTCATGTTATAGTAGTCTAGAGCAATCCAAGAGGTTATATAAGAAGGTGTTCTTAATTTATTAGCTAAATAAAAAGTGTAACCAATATCTTCTGTTTTTTTATTATAGAAGTCTTTTGTTACATAAATCCCTTTTTTCAAAAGAATAATTTCATTATTTTTGAGACCTTTATGAACATAGGAATCGGCAGTAGACAAAGAAAGGTTGTGCTTAAGACATAAGTCTTTCATTGTCTTTTTATTAAAATAGGGAAACTTTTTAACTAATTCAAATATTTTTTTATTCATAGCATTTCAGATTTATTATAAAAGTATAACATTTCTGAAATGCCGGTCAAGCCTTTAAACCTAAAATAAAAAAGCACCGTAGAAGGACAAAACCTTAAAAGGTACTTTTTTCTATATATTCTACTACTATTGTTCTAAATTGTGTTTATTTTGTCAACAGAAAGAATCTTTGATTGTCCTTATTATTCTATCTATATCTTTTTTAGAATAATGATTTTGTAAAGGAAAATTAATTATTCTATTAGCTGTATCTATAGTATAAAGATATTTGCCTAAATAAAGATCATAATCAGCTTCTACGTCTGGATTTAGAATAATAGGAGCATGCCATATTCTTGTACAAAAGATTCTTTTTTTGTGTAATTTTTCTACTAATTTATCTCTATTCACTTTATTAGGGGTTAAAGCTGAGAAATAACAAAAAGTATTATTTTTGTGTTCTTGGACTATAAACCCTAATTCTTTTAATTTTTCTTGGAAGTAAAGAGCTTTTCCTTTTCTTTCTTTTAATATTTCTTCATGATTTTCAGAAAAATAAGAAAAAAGATTTAAAGAAACAGAATTAATTTCAGTTGGTCTTTGTTGTTTTTCTCCTTTAATTACTTTAGGAGCTATTTCTTCTCCAAATAATTTAAAGAGAAAAGAACAAAGAGGAAAGAAATTTAAGAAAGAAATAAAATCTCTTAAACTAAAATAAGTTTTAGGTAAGTCTATTTCCCATTCTTTAGGGCAAGCTAATAAGCCACCTCTGATACAAGGGAAGTGCTTATAAATACTAAAAAACAAATAATCGCTATCTTCTAGTCTGGGAGCTCCAAAAGCATGAGAAGCATCTTCAATAACTATTAAATCTTCTTTAATTTCTTTAATTTCTTTAATTTCGTTTTTTAATCCGTAAATATGAGGAACTAGAATAGATTTTACTTCTGGAGTAATATTTTCTTTTATCTTATTAATATCGATATTAAAGGTTTGAGGATTTATATCTACAAAAATAGGTTTAATTTTATATTCTTCGAATAAAGGATAAAAAATATCACAAATATAGGCGGGGAGTATCATTGTAGTATTTTGTAGGTTTAATTTCTCAATAATTATTTTAAAAGCTGATCTTCCCATATCAGTAAAAACAACTTGTTTATTAGGGAACATTGCTTTTACTTTTTCTATTTGTTTTTTATTTTTAAAACCAAAAAAAGAAAGAAATATTCTTTTTATATTTTTAAAATTTAATTTGATTTGAGGGTGAACAAAATACATTGAATCTTAACTATATTTAATTTATCATAATAACAAATAAAAGTATAAATAATTTATATATGGAAAATAGGGGTGGTGAATTTTTAAATGAAAAATATGGAGAGCTAGCTTCTTCTCCTCCTGTTACAAAAAATCAAGAACAGAGAGCTAGTAAAGAAGAAGGAAGGGAAAAACAAAAGGTTTTAACAGAATCTGGAGCTGAAAGGGTAGGCTCCTGGTTAGAGGTAATTAAAAGAACTCATGGTCATCAAAACCCTAAGATAAGAGAGAGAATTAAAAGACTTTATCATGATAAGTGTCTTATCAAACCGGAAAATGTTCCTGAGTCTTACTTCGAAGCCTTAAAGAAACAACACAGAGAAAGAGGAGAGACAATTGAGATAACAGAAGAATTAAGAAGGCAAGAAATAGAAAGAATAATAGAAGACCAAAAAGACAGTTTTGACAATTGGTTTGATTATCTTATCGAAAGAGATGAAGAGACTCTTCCTATGTGGGTTAAATATTGGGTTTTTCATAACGTAACCCAATTGTCTTCTTTTGATAAAGAAAAAGGTAAATTCAAAGAGAGAGGAAAAGATACAGTTAATCCCTTTCCTGAGCTGAATCCAGAAGCTTTGGCTTTTGTAACTGATTACATTATTGAGAAGAATGGAGAGAAAATGACTGAAATAGAAAAAGAAATCAAAGAAATTAAATATAAAATAGATAAGATTGAGCAATATGATCGAGCTCAGGAAAGATTATCTTCAGGAGAAGATTTACATCCAAAGGCAATAGAAGCAATAAAGAAAATTTCAAAACCTGATTTTTACAATCAAAAAGAAGAATTAGAAAAGAAGCTTCAAAACCTTTACCAAAAAAGAGATAAGCTTTTAGGAGTAGAGGACTTTCCAGAAGAAAAGAAAAAAGAACTAGCTAAAGAGAGCTTTAATAGTCTTTATTCTGAAGCTTTAATAGAAACAATACCTACTGAAGAAAGAGAACTGCAAATTACTAGAGGAAAGTGGGTTGTTTTTAAAAAAGGATCTGATCCTCAAGAATTAGTTAAAGCTCTTGAGGGAAAAGGAACAGGCTGGTGTGTAGCTTCTGAAGGAACAGCTAAAAATTATTTAAGTCAAGGAGATTTTCATATTTATTTTTCTTTTAACAAGGATGATGAAGCAGTTAATCCTCGATTAGCTATTCATGATAAGGGTTACGAAATTAGTGAGGTAAGAGGGGTTGCTCAAAATCAAAATCTAGATTCAATTATAACAGAAACAAACATTTTAGATGATAAGCTTAAGTCCTTTGGGAGGCAAGGAAAAGAACACAGGAAAAAGAGTACGGATATGAAGAAACTAACTGAAATTGAGAAAAAGAACAAAAAAAGAGTTAAATTAACAAAAGAAGAATTAGAATTTCTTTACGAGATAAATGAAGAGATAAAGGGTTTTGGTTGGCAAAAAGATCCTCGAATAGAGAAAATAAGGGAAAGTAGGAATACAGTGGAAGATTTGAATAAAATGTTTGAAGGTGTTGAGATTTTTGAAGGGGATCTTGGTCTTAGCAGACTTACTTCAGCAGAAGGGCTAGAGCTTCCAGAAAGGATTGAAGGAAGCCTTTATCTTTACAGTCTTACTTCAGCAGAAGGACTAGAGTTTCCTAAAGAAATTGAAGGAGGTCTTTATCTTAACAGCCTTAAATCAGCAAAAGGCTTAAAGCTGCCTAAAGAAATTGAAGGAGGTCTTTATCTTAACAATCTTACTTCAGCAGAAGGATTAAAGCTTCCTGAAGAAATTGGAGAAAGCCTTCATCTTGGTAGTCTTACTTCAGCAGAAGGACTAGAGTTTCCAGAAAAAATTGGATGGAGTCTTTATCTTGACAGACTTACTTCAGCAGAAGGACTAGAGTTTCCTAAAGAAATTGAAGGAGGTCTTTATC
>CAZJSP010000012.1:12082-16159 GCA_964548875.1 uncultured Candidatus Saccharibacteria bacterium
CTTCAGCAGAAGGACTAGAGTTTCCAGAAACAATTGGAGGGAATCTTTATCTTGACAGACTTACTTCAGCAGAAGGACTAGAGCTTCCAGAAAGGATTGAAGGAAGCCTTTATCTTTACAGTCTTACTTCAGCAGAAGGACTAGAGTTTCCAGAAACAATTGGAGGGAATCTTTATCTTGATAATCTTACCTCAGCAAAAGGACTAGAGCTTCCAGAAACAATTGGAGGGAATCTTTATCTTAACAATCTTACTTCAGCAGAAGGATTAAAATTTCCAGAGGAAGTTGGAAGATTAATTCATTTGAATAGTTTAGATAGAGAAAGTATAGAAGTTCCAGAAAACTTAAAAGGAAAAATTATTTTTAAAAATTAATAAAGATAAAAAGAATTATTTATAATGCTTGTCTTTTTTTACAGATTAATTAGAAGTTTTATTTATCCTAGTATGTTTGTTTATTTAACTCTTATTCTAGGATTATTTCTTTTCTTAAAAAAAAGGAAATGGGGACAAAGACTAGTTATTTTTAGTATTGCTTCTTATTTTCTTTTTTCTTGGGCTCCTTTTACTAATATTTTAATAAGGGGATTAGAGAGTCAATATGAAAAATTAGAAGATCAGGATATTGATAAGGCTGATCAAGTGGTTGTTTTATTGGGAGGGGAGTTAGGTTCTCAATTAAGAGCCAATGAAGCTCTTCGTCTTTATTTTTTAAAAAATCAAGAAGGAAAGATTATTATTTCAGGAAGATATTTTGATGATGTAAATATTGGTCGGATGATTAAAAACTATTTAATAGAAAGAGGAGTTAATTTTGAAGATATTATTCTTGAGGAAGAATCAAAAAACACCTTTCAACATGCTATTTATCTTAAAGAAATAGTTGGAGATGATTCTTTCTTTTTGGTAACCTCTCAATATCATATGCCTCGTTCTATGGAGGTTTTTGAAAAAGCAGGACTTAATCCTTTAGCTGTTCCAGCTGATTCTCGAATTAGCGAATTAACAGATTTTTTTGATTTTTTGCCTAATAGCTATAACTTATATAGTTCTGATATAGCCTTTCATGAATATCTTGGTATTTTATTCTATAGAGTGTATTATTTTAATTGAAAAAAATCTTTTAAGTAGTAATATTATTAATATGGGAATTATTCAAAAAATTAAAGATAAAAAAGCTAAGGTAGCTGTTATTGGATTAGGTTATGTTGGTTTACCTCAAGCTATTTTAATAGGTAAGGCTGGTTTTTCTGTTTTAGGAATTGATATTGATAAATCTAAAATTCAAAACATTAATAATAATAAATCTTATATTGGAGATATTACTGATCAAACAATTAAATCAGTAAAAGAAAAAGGCAATTTTGAAGTTGATACTAGTTTTGAAAAAATTAAAGATATAGATATTATTCTTATTTGTGTTCCTACTCCTTTAACTAAGAATAAGACTCCAGATACTAGCTATATTGAAAAATCAGGTCAAGAAATTGAAAAACATTTAAAAAAAGAGGCTTTGGTTGTTCTTGAAAGCACTTCTTATCCTGGCACCACAGAAGAAGTATTAAAGCCTATTTTAGAAAATAATAAGAGAAAAACAGGAGAGGATTTTTATTTGGCCTTTTCTCCTGAAAGAATTAATCCTGGTAGTAAAATTCCATTATCTGAAGTTCCTAAAGTAGTGGGGGCTTTTTCTGAAAAAGGAAAAGAAGCTGTTCAATTATTTTATGAGCAATTTATTAAGCAGGTTCATCCAGTTTCTTCTTTAAAAGCAGCAGAGATGACAAAAATATTAGAAAATACTTATCGTTTAGTTAATATTTCAATGATTAATGAATTATCTTTATTGGCTGGTAAGTTGGGGATTGATATTTGGGAGGTTATTGAAGCTGCTAAAACCAAACCTTATGGTTTTAAACCTTTTTATCCTTCTCCTAAAATAGGAGGACACTGTATTCCTTTAGATCCTTTTTATTTATCTTGGAAAGCAAGAGAAAAGAACTTTTGGGCTAGCTTTATTGAAGATGCTGGCCGAATTAATGAACAAATGCCTCATTATGTTGTTACCGGAGTTATTACTGCTTTAAATCGTAAAGAAATACCTTTATCTAAAGCTAAAATATTGGTTTGGGGAGCTGCTTATAAAAAAGATATTGGAGATCCTCGTGAATCAGCTGCTCTTGATATTATTCCTGATCTTTTAAGAAAGAAGGCAGAAGTGGATTATTTTGATCCTTATATTTCAAGACTAAAAGTAAATGGAAAGCATTTAAATCAAATGGTTGAATTAGAATCTATTAATTATTCTCCTGAAAAATTAAAAGATTATGATTTGGTTTTAATTTTAACTGCTCATTCTGATTTTGATTATGAGGAATTGGCTGAAAAAGCTAATTTAGTTTTTGATACTAGAAATGCTATTAAATCAAGAAAATTTAAAAATATTTACAGAGTATGAAATTTTCAATTATTGGAACTGGTTTTATTATGCCTCGTCATGTTGAGGCTATTAATAATATTAATGGAGAAATAGTTGATATTATTAATGATTTTAGAAGTTCTGAAGAATGGAGAGAAATAATTAAGAAACCAGAAGCTGATTGTATTGTTGTTTTAACTCCTAATGACTTACATTATGAAATGATTAAAGAGTCTATTAAATCAGGAAAGAAGGTTCTTTGTGAAAAACCCCTAACTATTAAATCAGAAGAAGTAAAAGAATTAATGAGCTATTCTGATATTTATACTGTTTTACAGTTAAGACATCACCCTAAAGTTAAAATTTTAAAAAAAGAAATTTCTTCTGATCAAAATTATGAAATTGAAATGGATGTTTCAGCTCATAGAGACCCTCCTTATTATGAATGTTGGAAAGGGCAAAAAGAAAGATCAGGAGGAGTATTGTTTAATTTAGGCATTCATTATTTTGATTTATTACAATATTTATTTGGAATGCCGGAAGAAGTCAAAACTAGTAAGTTAAATGATAAAACAGGAGAAGGGATAATTAAAGGAAAGAATTATAGTTGTCGATGGAGGGTAAGTACTGATGAACCAAGAGAAACTCAAAGAAGAGTTTTCAAAATTAATGGAGTTAATTATAATTTTTCTTCAAAAGATAATTTATCTTATGAAAATTTACATAGATTTGTTTATGAGGATTTACTTAAAGGAAAAGGAATTACTCCTGAAGAAGCTTTAAAGGCAACTAAATTAATAGAAAGTCTTTATGAAAATTCATAAAACCGTAGAAATTGAAGAAGGAGCTGTAATAGGAGAAGGAACTACTATTTGGAATAATTCTCAAGTTAAGAAAGGAGCTGTAATAGGAGAGAATTGTACTATTGGTCATAACTGCTTTATTGACAATGGGGCTAAGCTAGGTAAGAGAGTTAAATTAGAATCTAATATTGATGTTTGGGATAAGGTTATTATTGAAGATTATGTTTTTGTTGGTCCTTCTGTAGTTTTTACTAATGATTTAAATCCAAGAGCTGAATATCCTAAAAAAGAATATTCAGAATATGGAGAATGGAAATCTACTTTAATTAAAGAAGGAGCTACTATAGGAGCTAATGCTACTATTCTTTGTGGTATTGAAATAGGTAATTATGCTTTTATTGGAGCTGGAGCAGTAGTAACTAAAAATGTTCCTAATTATGGTTTAGTAATGGGTAATCCTGCTAAGATCCAAGGATGGATGTGTGAATGTGGGAATAAGATTAAATTTAAAAATAATAAAGGTGTTTGTGAGGTTTGTGAAAAAGAATATTTAAAAGAAAAGGATAAGGTTAAATTAAAGTAATGGAATTTTTAAATTTAAAAAAACAATATAATTCTATTAAAGAAGAAATAAATGAATCTATTCAAAAGGTTTTAAATTCTGGTGTTTTTATTGGTGGGGAAGAGGTTAAAAAACTAGAAAAAGATATTGCTGATTTTTGCAATGTAAAATATGGTATTGGAGTTAATTCCGGAACTGATGCTTTGTTTTTATCTTTAAAAGCTTTAGGAGTTGGAGAAGGAGATGAGGTTATTACAACTTCTTTTACTTTTATTGCGACAGCTGAAGTAATAGTTA
>CAZJSP010000013.1:0-16072 GCA_964548875.1 uncultured Candidatus Saccharibacteria bacterium
TAGAATACTTCTCTGTGCTTATTCATAACATCATCATATTCTAAAACATGCTTCCTAACATCAAAGTTTTTCCCTTCAATTCTAGACTGGGCTTCTTCAACAGCTTTGGAAACCAGACCTGACTCAATAGGCTGGTCTTCAGGTAAATCCATTTTTTCAGCAATAGCTTGAATTCTTTCTCCTCCAAAAATTCTCATTAATTCATCTTCTAAAGACAAAAAGAACTGGCTAGAGCCTGGATCTCCCTGTCTTCCAGCTCTTCCTCTTAATTGATTATCAATTCTTCTCGCTTCATGTCTTTCTGTTCCTAAAACATAGAGACCCCCCAGCTTTTTAACTTGCTCAGCCTCTTCTTTATCTTGAGGGTTCCCGCCTAAAACAATATCAACTCCCCTTCCTGCCATATTAGTAGCTACCGTTACTGCTTTCAGTTTCCCCGCCTGAGCAATAATCTGCCCTTCTCTCTCATGATTTTTAGCATTTAATATTTCATGTTTGATTCCTTCTATTTCTAAAAGCTTTGATAATTTTTCATTTTTTTCAACTGATCTTGTTCCAACTAAAATAGGCTGTCCTTTTTTATTTCTTCTTTCAATTTCTTGAATAATGGCCTTAATTTTACCTTCTTTAGTTTTGTAGATTCTATCGGGCAAAGATTCTCTAATTAAGGGCTTATTCGTTGGAAGAACAATAACATCTAAATTATAGACCTTATCAAATTCTTCCGCTGAAGAAATAGCTGTTCCTGTCATCCCTGCCAATTTGTCATACATTCTAAATAGATTTTGGAATGTAATAGAGGCTAAAGTTACTGATTCAGGGTTTACTTTAACTCCCTCTTTAGCTTCTATGGCCTGATGTAAGCCTTTAGACCAGCGACGACCAGGCATTAATCTGCCAGTAAATTCATCAATAATAATTACTTCCCCGTTTTGAACAACATAATCTCTGTTTTTAGCAAAAAGGGGTTTTCCATCAGCTGGATTAATAGCTTGAGCTCTTAAAGATTGTTCTAAAAAATGAAGATAACGAGCCCCTTTTTCTTCGTAAATATTCTTTAACTCCAATATTTTCTCTATTTTATTAGTTCCTTCTTCAGTCAAGACAACTGTTCTCTTCTTTTCATCAACCTCATAATCTTTTTCTACTTTTAATTGAGGAATAATTTTAGAAAATTCAGAATACCATTTAGAGCTTTCTGTATCAGGAGCAGAAATAATCAAAGGAGTTCTAGCTTCATCGATTAAAATAGAATCAATTTCATCAATAATGACATAATTAAAATCTCTTTGAATTGATTGAGATAAGTCATAAATCATATTGTTTCTTAAATAATCAAATCCAAATTCATTGTTGGTCCCATAAACAATATCAGCCATGTAAGCTTCTTTTCTAGAACAAGGTTTTAAAAATTTATCAATAACATTAAACCCTCCTTCTTGATCTCTAATCTCATCTTCTTTTTCACTTTCTTCTTTAGAATACAAAAATGATTCTTGGTGATTTAAACAGCTAATAGTTAACCCTAATTCATTATAAATTTGACCCATCCAAACCATATCTCTTTTAGCTAAATAATCATTAACGGTTACAATATGGCACCCTTTCTCTTCTAAAGCATTAAGGTAAAGAGGTAGTGTAGCAGCTAGTGTTTTACCTTCTCCTGTCTTCATTTCTGCTATCTTTCCCTGATGTAAAACAACACCAGCCATTAACTGGGTATCATAATGTCTTTGACCAAGAGTTCTTTTTGATACTTCCCTTACAACAGCAAAAGCCTCAACCAATAAGTCATCTAAAGAATCCCCCTTTTTCAATCTTTTTTTAAATTCAGTAGTTTTTTGTTTTAATTGCTCATCAGAAAAACCCTCGAATTTACTTTCAAGATCATTAATCTGATTAACAAGAGGTTTAATCCCCTCAAGATATTTACTGTTAGGATTTTTAAATATTTTTCTTAAGAATGACATAATGCTATTTTAAACAATTTAAATAAAAAATAAAGAAAAGAAAAACCCCATTCAAAAATGGGGTTTTTAATTATGTAATGTTATTCTTCTTTCTTTTCTTCTCCTTCTTTCTTTTTTTCGTCTTCCATGATTATTTTTGAGATTATAATATTCTTCAGTATATCAACCCATATACCGACATACTTATTATAACATTTTCAAAAGAATTGCAAAAAGGTGTTTTCTCTTAAATTTACTGCTCTTCTTCAAAATATTTTTTTAAAATCTTATCATTTTTTTCACACCATTCTTGAAATTCTTCCAATTTTTCACCCCTAAAGCTAACGGTCCATACATAGCCTATTAAATCCTCTTTGTTTTTAATAGGCAAATCATCTCTAAGTTGAATTTCACTGTTCCATTCATCATCTAAAAAATTTTGTAAGGGTCTTGTATGTTGTTCGGGGGCTGACATTCTACTCATTAAGCTTTCAGAAAGCATTGTATTAACATTCTCCTCGGCAGCAGACGATAACTCTGCTGATTTTTCCATAATATCCTTTAAAACTTTCTCTGGGATAGCATAGCCCTTATCCATTTCAAAATTAATTTCTGGCTCTACAACAACCTGCCTCATCCCACTTTTTTTCTTTACGTCTTTACGTTTAATTTCTACTGTTAATAATCCGACGACTCGTCCTCCATCCCCTTGGCCTTTTTGAGAATTTACGTCCTTAGCTCTAAAGTATATAAAAATTTTATCATTGCCAAGATGTTCCATTATTTCTTTTCTAATTGCAGGATGGTTATAGGAGAATTTATCTCTTCGACCAAAGAAATATTTGGGAATATTTCTACCAGCAATATCTATAATATAGGCAATTATTTCTTTAACGTTTTTATTTTTACGATCTAAAGCTTCCTCGATTTCTAATTGTCTATAATCAACAGGACTAAATTTTTCTTTTTCTTCTTTTTCCTCTTTCTTTTTTTCCATAATTTCTGATAGCCCCTCTGTGCGACCTCCTGGTACAGGAATTTTTATCTCCTTTTTTTTATTATTCATAATTTTTTGTTTATTTTTTTATGTTATAAATATTGTACTTCATTTTTTAAATGAATACCAAATTTCTTTTTTACTTCTTCTTCAATTATGCTCATTAGTTTTTTAACTTCTTCAGCTGTTCCTCCTCCTAAATTAACAATAAAATTAGAATGCTTTTTAGAAATCTTTACATTCCCAACTCGTTTTCCTTCTAAACCACAATCAGCTATTATTTTCCAGGCAGACACCTCTTTACCATCAATAACCGGATTTAAAAAAATACAACCAATAGAAGGACATTCTAATGGATGCTTTTCTCTTCTGTGAGCAAAATATAAATCAACTTGTTTCTGAATTTCTTCTTTATCCCCTTTTTTTAATTGAATTTCACAAGAAAGAATAATTAAATTAGGGCTTCTTTTTAAAATCTTAAAAAAACTAGGATAATATGAAATGACTCTTTTCTTGTATTGAGAATAAACCTCTCCTTCTAAGTCTAAGATGGAACCTTTAAAACAGCTAGAGCGATACGAAAACTGACAATCCTTGTTAGAGTATTCTTCTTTTTTTCCTTTTTTTAAATTAAAAACTGTTACCTTTTCAATAGCATCTTTAATATAGCCTCCAAAAGCTCCAGCATTACCATAAACTGCCCCTCCAATAGTGCCCGGAACACCAGTTAACCATTCTAATCCCGTTAATCCTTCTTGAGCTGCTATTTGAACTGCTTGATTACTGGGCAGTCCCGCCCCTAAAATCATTTTATTCCCTTGAATTTTAAATTTGTCGTTTTCAGTCTTAATAACCATCCCATCAAAACCTTCATCAGAAATTAACAAATTGCTCCCTCCTCCAATAATTCGGAAAGGCATTTTTATATTATAGGCCAATTGAGCAGATTTAATTAAATCTTTTTCATTTTTAGCAATAAAAAAATACTTTGCTTTTCCTCCTATTCGAAAAGTGCTGTATTTTTTCAAAGAAACATCAAACTGAATATCAGGCAATTCTTTTTTTATTTTTTGCTTTATTGTCATATATGAATTAAAGGGGCTGGGGACGTGGACTCCTGGTTAAATCTTTAATGAGTGCGGCTCCCCAGCCCAATTTTAGTATAACAAAACATTAAAAAAATAAAAGAGATTTCATATTAAAAAGCAAAAAACCTCACTCGAGAGAGGTTTTTTGCCAATTTAACCAAAGTTCCCAAAAGGGATCACTCATTAAAATAATATAGCAAATTAAAGCTATTTTGTCAATTACTCAGTCTTTAACAGAATATCAATTAAATCCTTCATTTGGGTTTCCATTTCCGGGTTTAATTCTAATGCTCTTTGAGCTGTTGCTTGAGCTTTTTCTTGTTCTCCTAAATTGAAAAAAGCAACTGAAAGTTTAAACCAAATATCTGCCCTACTAGAATCTTCAATTAAAATTTCTTGATAAATAGGAATGACCTTTTCATATTGATTCATATACTCGTAAACATGCAAAACAAGGTTTGGTTCCCAATCAGCTAAATTTAAATTATATTGTTCTGCTTTCTCAATAACTTCCCAGCATTTTTCATAATCCTCTTCTTGAAAATAATGAACAAATAAAAACCAGTGAGACCTAGCTATTCTCGGTTCTAAATTAAGAGCCATCTCTAAAGATCTAACCTGTTCATCAATTCTATTTTGAAAAGCCCTAAGATCAGCCAAAAGCCAATAACCTTGAGGATTACGAGGACTAATTTCTATTGCTTTTTGAATAGTATTTTCAGCTAATTCTAATTTATTATTATCTTCTCCTAAACGATAATGACGAAGATAAGTCCGAGCCAAAGGATAGTAAGAGCTTAAAGTAAGAGGGCTTTCCTCAAGATTTTTCTCAATCTCCTTCTCTATTAGACTATAAGCCTCTTTTAAAGATTCCTTATTACCAGATTGAGAAGGAATAATATTCACAAACTGTCTACTTATTTCAAAGTTATATCTAATTGGTTTAAGAGATTTATTGTAAAAATAAATTTTATCTTCCGTTTCAGAAAAAAGGAAAAAATTAAGGGCATTAGCTGATCCTTGTAGAGTTTGAATATTTCCAAAATAGAAACTAAAACCAATAAAAATAAGAGCAAGAAAATAAACAAAACCCTTCAATGAAAAACTAAAATTAGAAAATTCTCTTTCCTCTCCATTTTCTTCATTCAAATAATAAATAAATGCCAACAATAAGAAAAAAGTTAAATGGCTAGAAATAATATCGAAAACAGTCATGTTTTGGATAAAATAGGCTAATAGCAAGGAAATTAAAATTAAGTTGCCATTAACATTCTCTTTTTTAATTGATTTTTTAAATAAATAATAAACAGCCACAAAAAGAACAGATAAATAACTAACCAATCCAACTACCCCTGAATTAATCATTTTTTCTAAAAGAATATTATGAGTCCTATCAAACCATATTTCACCTCCATATTCACCTAAAAACAATCTAGGATCAAAATGTTTTGCAAAAACAAAATTAAAATTTTCTAGCCCCCAACCTAGAATAGGTTTTTCTAAAAACCCTTTTAAGGCCATACCCCAAACAAGATAACGGGCTTTCATTGTATTTAAATGAGAATTAACAATCGTCTGAAATTGGGAATTATAAAAATAAGTTCCTAAGAAAAAGACAATTAAAGTCAAAGAAAGAACAAAAGATAATATTTTTAACTTTTTCCTACCAGAAAAGAACAACAAACTAAGAAAAAGAAAAGCTAATCCTCCAAAAAAAGAAAGGGCTGCTGCTCTCGCTCCAGCCTGGAAAATAATAACCATCATAATGACTAAAGATAAAAGCGACAATATTCCAACTAAACTAAACTTTTTTTTATCAAACAAATAAAGAGCAAAAAAAACATTAAATAATAAATAGGAGGCTAAAAAAGAAGTATTGCCTACTGTTCCTCCTCCCTTAGACATAGAACCGCTTTCTAGTGTTCCTCCTACTATAGCAGTTAAAGAGCAAATTGCTCCTACAAAAACAGAACCAAGTAATAGTCTTTCCCATTCTTCCCGATTTTTAAAAACAGAAACCAAAATAATAAAATAAGAATACAAGTGAAGAAGAGTAAAGATTCCAACCTCTCTTTCATAAGTACTCCAAAAACTTCTTTGAAAATCTACTCCTAAGAGAGAACTAACAATTGTAATCAAAACAAAAATTGAAAGACTTATTAATAAAACATTAAACTTGGGTCGATATTTAGGAAAATTTAGAATTAAAACTAAATATAAAACTAAAGTTATTTCAACAATAATTCTAAAATAAACAGTTTTTGGAACAATAAAACCATAGAAAAACCTCTCAGAAAAAACCAAAGGAGTTAATAGGGATAAATAAACACCCCACTTAATAAGATTAACTAAAATCTTTTCTAATTTATTTCCTTGAATTTTCATTTTATTACCCATTCCAACATATTACTCAATAAAATAAAATTTGTAAAAGCTTTAATTTTCGCCCTGATTGAATTAGAATAATAATATGTTTAATGTTTTAAGTGTCAGAAAGAGTTTACTTTTTATTGGAGATTTATTTCTTCTTTATTTTTCTTTTTTCTTTTCTTTGTTTTTAGGGTACTTAAAAAATATTAATATTGATGTTTTTAAACAACACCTTATCCCCTTTTCAATTTTATATGTTTTTTGGCTTCTTATTCTTTATGTTTTTGGACTCTATGATATTCATTTAATTAAAACTAAGAGATCATTTTCAAATCGCTTATTAGGGGCAGCTTTTTGTTGTCTGGTAACCGGACTAATCTTTTTCTATGTTTTCCCTGTTTTTGGAATTTCTCCTAAAACCAACCTATTAACAAATACTCTTATTTTTAGTCTTTCTTTTTGGGCTTGGAGAAGCTTATTTGGTATTGTCTTCGCTAGCCATTTTATGGATAGAATTGTTCTTCTAGGAAAAGGAGAAGAAACTAAAAGACTAAAACAAACAATTAAGTCGACCCCTTATTTAGGTTATAAAATTATTCCTGTTGATTTAGAAAAGGACTTGGTTAATCAAATTAAAAAGAAAAGGATTAATACAATAATTTTCGGAAAAGAGTATGAGTTTGATTCCAGACTATTAAAGGTTCTTTATTTTTATTCTCCTGAAAAATTAAGCTTTTTAGATTTAAAGGAGGCTTATGAATTAATTTATGAAAAAGTTCCAGTTTCTATTATTTCTCAAGGTTGGTTTTTAAAGCATGTTAAAGGAAGAGAAAAAATAATTTATGATTTTTTTAAAAAAATAGTTGATTTTTTTCTTTCTCTTTTAATTATTTTTTTAAGTTTTCCTCTTAGTCTTTTAATTGCCCTAATAATTAAAATAGAAGATGGAGGACCAATCATCTATTCCCAGACCAGAATAGGAAAAGATAAAAAACCTTTTACCCTTTACAAGTTTAGATCAATGAAAACAAATGCCGAGAAAGGAAAGGCTGTTTGGTCTGAAAAAAATGACCAGAGAGTAACCAAAATAGGAAAAATTATTAGAAGATTTCATTTAGATGAAATACCTCAAATAATTAATGTTTTGAAAAAAGATATTACTTTTATTGGGCCAAGACCGGAAAGACCAGAATTCGTTAAAAAGCTAGAAAAAGAAATACCTCATTATTCATTAAGGCATATTATTAAACCCGGCTTTACTGGCTGGGCCCAGATTAAATTCCGATACAGTAGATCAGTAGTAGATGCTAAGGAGAAGTTTGAATATGACTTATATTATTTAAAAAACAGAGGTCTTTTAATAGATTTAGAAATATTTTTAAAAACCTTTCAATTGTTCTTTAAAAAGGAATAATTATTGCAATATAATTTCCAGAGTCTCTTTTTCGGTTCTTTTTAAAGCCGGCCTAATTTCAATTGCTTTTTCAGCCATTTCTTTGGCTCTTTCTTTTTCCCCTCCACTAAATAGATAAATAGAGAAATCCAGCCAGAAAATCCATCTCCGAGAATGTTTTTCAACTAATTCTTCATAGATAGAAACTATCTCTTCATATAAAGAGATATTATCTTCATGTTCTCCCACTCTTTTGTAAATATATAAAACATATTCAGCATATTGAAAAATCTCTTTCCATCCTGAGCCCTCTCTCTCCATATCCCTAACTACCTCTAAGGCTTTTTTATATTCTTCCTCAGTTACATAAATAGCGCTTAAATATAAGTGCCCTTGTTGAATTTTAGGACTGACTTCTATGCAGTCTTTTAAAACTTCTTCAGCCAATCTTAGATAATGAGAATCAGAATTTAATTCATAAAGAGAAACATAAATCCTTGATAAAATAATTTTAGCTCTTGAATCCAAAGGATCGTCCCTCACATTTTTTTCAGTTTCATGGGCTGAGAAAATTAAAAACTCTTCTAATAGTTCTTGATCTTCTTCTTCAAAAAAGGCTGTTTCCATTAAAGAAATAGCTACTCTTCTATTTAATTCATTATTATATTTAAGACTTTTTAAACTTTCTTTGTAAAAATAAAATTGATCTTCTAAGGTTTCACTATCTTGAAATCGAGAAAAATTAATAGCGCTACGAGCTGGTTGTAAATTACCAAAATAAAAAGTTAAACCAGTTAATATTAAAACCAAAGAAGAGGCAATTATTCTTCTTTTTTTATTATTAAAGAAAATGGATTCTTTTTTCTCTTCAAATTCTTCCTCTTGAATTAAATAATTAATAAAAGCTAAAGTAAGAAAAAAAGTAACCGTTCCTGAAATAATATCAAAAACAGTTAAATTCTGAATAAAGTAAGCAATTAAAAGAGATATTAATGTAAACCCAACTGTTGTTTTTCTTTTTATCAAATAAACAAAAGAAACAATAAAAATAGATAAATAGCTTATTAATCCTAATATTCCAGAATTAATTAAAATATCTAAAGGGGTATTATGGCTTCTATCAAACCAAACCTCTCCCCGAAAAGACTTAATTAAATAAAGGTCCTGATTAAAATGACGAGCAAAAGAAATATTAAAATTTTCCATTCCCCAACCTAGAATGGGTTTTTCTAAAAATCCATTCCACCCTGTTTTCCAAACATGTAATCTGGATTCTGGGCTTGCGCCTGTTAAGTTAGAGACAACAAATTCTTCTACTGCCGGAACATTAAACCAGGCATAAACTCCTACTAATAACAAGATAAAGGGCAAAATAATTCCTATTATTTTAAATTTCTTTTTTTCAGAAAAGAAGAATAAAAGACAAATTAAAAGAAAGACTCCCCCCAAAAAAGAGCCCTTAGCCGCTCTAGCAGCTTTAGCATTTAAAAATAAGGGAACCGTTCCTAAAAACAAAAACAAAGAAATAATCCCCAAAAAATTAAATTTATTTTTTAAAAAAAGTAAAATAGCAAAGAATAAATTAAATAGAATATAGGTAGCAAAAAAAGAAGTATTTCCTATTAGCCCCCCATCCATTTTAAAATAATGAGCAATACCAAGAGAGATAGTGGCAATTAAAATTGAAAAAAAGAATAAGCCTTCCCACTCTTTTCTTTTTTTAAAAACATTACTTAAAACTAAAAAGAAAAGATAAAGATGTAAAAGGGTAAATAAGCCCATCATTCTTTCATAAGTACTCCAGAAACTCCTGGACCAATTAACACCTAAGGCAGAAGAAAGAAAGGAAATAAAAATAAAAGCAGAAATTGCAATAGTTAAAGCATTAATTTTAGGTCTATACTTAGGAAAAAAGAAAGCCAGAATTAAATAGGCAGCAAAAATAATCTGAACTATAGTTCTAAAGAATATAGTTCTCGGAACAATATAGGGATAAAAAAACCCTTCAGAAATAATAAGGGGGGTTAATAAAGAAAAGTAAGCTCCCCACTTAATAATAACAAGACTAATTTTCTCTATTTTCCTGTTCATTATTGCTTAAAATATTATTATAAGTATTTTTAGTTTGTTCTATTACTTTTTCTAAATTAAAAACCTCCTCTACTCTCCGAAGAGCATTTTTACACATCTGACGATGTTTCTTATCATCATGAATAACTCTTTCAATTAAAAAGCATAACTCTTGAGGATCTTGAGGGGCAGCAACAAAACCAGTTATTCGGTTTTGATTCACAAAAGAAGTTCCTGTTCCTAGTTCAGTAGAAATAACTGGCTTTCCACATGCCATAGCTTCAATTAAAACAATTCCAAAAGCTTCACTTTCAAAAATTGAAGGTAAAACCAATACCCTACAAGAATGATAAAAATTAATTAATTCTTTTTTAGTCATAAATGAAAGAAAGAAAACTTTATTTTCAATATTTAATTCTTCTATTTCTTCCACCAAAAATTCTTTCTCTTCCCCTTCTCCAATAATCACTAAATTAACATCCAGATCTTTAATTGCTTTAATTAAATATTCAACTCCTTTGTAATAGC
This sequence comes from uncultured Candidatus Saccharibacteria bacterium, assembly GCA_964548875.1. Lineage (GTDB taxonomy): Bacteria > Patescibacteriota > Minisyncoccia > Minisyncoccales > JANBVM01 > CAYSZX01. The sequence goes on from CAZJSP010000013.1 coordinate 10,396, forward strand.
TTAATCTTCCAACAAATAAAACAAAATCCCCATAATTCTTTTTAATTTCTTTAACTTTCACCTTATCAGGTTTTTGAAATTCTTCTAAATCAACTCCAAAAGGAACTACCTTACACTTATCTTGAAAATTTCTTAAATAAAGAGAACTTTTAATTATATTGGGATTTGAAACAATAATTAGGTCGGCTCTTTCTAAAGTATTAAAAGTTAAGGGATTAATTAGAAAATTCAATATTTTTTGTCGTACAATATCAGCATGATAATGAACAACTAGCTTTCCTTTTGGTTGAAATAGAAAAATAGCTAAATCGGCTAAAGGAAAAGGATAATGATAATCAATTAAGTCAAAATTGTTTCTCATTTTCCTAAATAATCTTAAAAAAGAGAAAGAAAAAGGCATTCCCCAAAATAAACCCAAGCTAGATGTTTTAATAACCCTAACTCCATTAATTTTTTCTCGTTTTGTTCTCCCTTTCGGCCGACAACACAAAACAGAAATATTAAAATCATCTTTTAAATTTTCAGAAATTTGTTGAACTATTTTCTCCACTCCCCCAATCCAAGGATAATATAATTTACTTATTTGAAGAATTTTCATAAGGAATTAAAAAGATTTAATAGTTGCTGAACCGACCTCTCCCAAGAAAACCTTTTAACATTTTGAAATCCTTTTTCAATTAATTCATTTCTTAAGTTATTATCAAGAGTTATTTGTTCCAGACCATAAGCAATTGTTCTTTTATCATAAGGATCAATATATAGGGCAGCCTCTCCAGCTACTTCTGGTAAGGAAGAAATATTAGAAGTTAAAACTGGTATTCCTAAGCTTTGAGCCTCTAAAACCGGTAAGCCAAATCCCTCGTAAAAAGAAGGAAAAACAAAAGCTTCTGAACCCTTGTAAAGAGCAGTCTTTTCTTCTTTTGAAACAAAACCAGTTAAAATAACATTCTTTCCTATTTTTCTTTTTTTGATTTCTCCCTCTAAATCAATAAATCTTTTTTCTTTTTTACCGGCCATAACTAAATAATAATTAGGATGAACTTTTTGAAATAATTTAAAACTATCCAGAAGACCAATTAAATTCTTTCTTGGTCTTCTGTTCCCAATATAAAAGAAATAAGGGGTTTTAACTTTTAGCTTATCTAAAATAGTTTGAACTTCTTCATCTTTTATTTTTTTCATTTTTGGAACCCCTTCATAAAGAACCTCTATTTTATTTGGATTAATCTTATAAAGATCAATTAATTCTTTTTTTGAGAACTCAGAAACTGTAATTATTTTTTTACTAAAATATTTAGCTCCATAATACATCATTTGAAAATATATTTTTGAAAAAAAATTTTCAAATTCTTTAAATCTATCATAAGCGCAATCATGAATAACAACCACTTTGTTTTTATAGAAAAAAGGGGCATTGGGAGAAGGAGAAAATAAAAAATCTATCTTATGTTTTCTTAGTAAAGAATAAATAAGGCCTTGTTGATAAAAAGCCTTGCCATATTTTTTGCTTTTTTTAATTTTAATGGTTTCAACATTAGAAAAATTCAAAATACCAGGAGTTTCTTCTGAAATAAGTATAACAAAATCATTATTCTTATTCTTATCTAATAAATTAGAAATAATATTTTGACTGAATATTTCAGTTCCTTGGACACTACTAAAGGGAATTAAATTAATAGCTATTCTTTTTCGCTTCATTTAAAAATAGAATTAATTCTTCTTAAAATAGAAGACGATAATTTTTTAATTAATGCAAATAATCCTTTTTCTTTTAAAACGCCCGAATATTTTTTAATTTTAAATCTTGTTTTCGATATTAACTTAGCCTGTTTTATTTTTTTTCTAGGGATAATAAACTCCTGAATTTTTTCTTTTTTTGTTTCTGAAAAATCTAAACCAATAAAATCGGCAATCTTTTTAGATTCTAAAATTGGATTTTTAATTATATTTTTAAAGAAAACCGATATGCGGGGGAGTTTTGGGTTTTTATTTAAAAAATCATTAATATTTTTATAATAAAACTCAGCATTTTTAATCATCTCTTCATAATTTAATTCTGACCTATGAGAAACTGCTGATTTTGCTATATCTTTTAAATCTCTTCTTACAATAATAAAATAAGGATTATTTAAATAAGGTAAATATAGATCTATTGTAAGACAAGTTGTTGGCACCTTCCAACCCCAAATCTTATTTTTATTATTTTTTTTAAGAATTAAATTTTTAATTTCATTTTTAAATATTTCTTTCTGTTCTAAGACTTGTTTTTTTGTTGGTGGATTAGCCCAATCTTTAGTTTTTGCAGCAGAATAAAAAATGCTTTTATCTAATTTAAAAAAATCTACATCCTCAAAGCTTCCTTTTGGATTGTCCGGATTACCTCCAACTATTTTTTCACCAATATAAACTCCTAAAATATTCAATATTCCGGTCGTTACCGAAGTTCCACTTCTCGCTGGACCTAATACTATAATTGTCTTTTCTTTTTGATTCATTTATTAATAATAACATAAAATTAATTTTTAATTTATTGTTTTTCCTTTATAATAAGAAAATAATGAAAAAGCAGATTAATCAAATACTGAATCACATAGAAAAATATTTAAAAACTGATATGAAATACCTGGCTAAAGGTAGTTTTTGGTTAACTTTCGGAAGAGTTGGAGTAGTCTTAACCTCCCTTTTAACTATGATGGCTTTTTCTCACTGGGCCCCTAAAGAAATCTTTGGTTCTTATGAATATATTTTGTCAATTCTTTCTATTGTTGGTATTTTTGCTTTACCAGGAATGAGTAGCGCTCTTATCAGAGCAGTAGCTCAAAACAAAGAAGGAATGCTAAAAGAAGCTGTTAAAACAAAGACCAAATGGTCTTTAATAGGAGTATTAGGATCTTTAGCTGTTTCTTTCTGGTATTTAATTAATAATAATTTTGTTTTGGGTTATTCTTTTTTAATAGCTAGTTTTCTTTTTCCAGTTCCAAGAATATCAAATATTGCTTTTGATTTTTGGAAAGGAAGGAAGGACTTTAAAACTGATTCTCGATATTCTATTCTAGTTAAAATAGCGGAAGCTTGTTTCTTTATTCCATTTATTTTTTTAACTAATAATTTAACTCTTATAATCTTAGGATATCTTTTATCTCGTTCTTTATTTAGTTCTTTATTTTTAAAGAAAACATTAAAAGAAGTTAAAAATAATGAAAAAGATAAAACAACAATTCTTTTTGGAAAACATTTAACTCTAATGCAAATTATTGGCTTGTTAGCTAATAATTTAGATAAAATTATTATTTGGCGATTTTTAGGACCTATTCAAGTCGCTGTTTATTCTTTTGCTCATACAACTGTTGGCAAGTTTAAAGGGTTAATAGGAATAACTCCTTTAATTTTACCTAAATTAAGTCAAAGAAATATTAAGGAAATAAAAAAAGGATTAATTAAAAAATTCTTTAAATCCTTTTTATTTTTTATCCCGGCTACTATAGGATTAGTTCTATTAATCCCTTTTGGTTTTAGGCTGGTTTTTCCTCAATATATAGAATCAATTCCCTATACTCAAGTTCTTTTTCTTTCGTTTCTATTAAAACCCTTTGAAGTAATTAAAGCTACATTTACAGCTAATAATCAAACAAAAGAGCTTTATCTTTTTAGTATTTTAGGTAATTTACTAAGAATTGTTTTATTTGTTGTTCTTGTCCCTTTCTTAGAAATATGGGGAATAGTAATAGCTCTTCTTCTAAGCGAGCTATTAAATGATCTTTTTGTTTTTTATTTATTCCAAAAAACAAATTAAATAAAATTATTTTTTTCTAAATAACTAATAACTTCTTCTACAGCCTGATCATTATTTTCACTACTAGTATCTAAATGAATTTCTGGATTTTCTGGTTTTTCATAAGGGTCAGATATTCCAGTAAAATTCTGGATTTTACCTTCTCTAGCTTTTTTATAAAGACATTTAGTATCTCTTTTTTCACATACTTCTAAAGGGCAATCACAAAAAACCTCAATAAAATTATTAGTTTCTTTTCTTAACATTTCTCTTGTTTCTTTATAAGGAGAAATAAAAGAAGCTATTACTCCTACCCCATTCCTACTCAATAATTTAGAAATGAAACTAATTCTTCTAATATTTTCATTTCTATCTTCTTTAGAAAAACCTAAATCTTTACTTAGATGTTGACGGACAATATCTCCGTCTAATCTTTCTAATTTTAATCCTTTCTCTGAAAGGATTTTATAAACTTTATCTGCAGTAGTTGTTTTTCCTGACTGAGATAATCCCGTGAACCATAAAACAAAACCTTTACCGTTGTGATTATTGTTGTACATATTATCTACTAATGAATTATAACTATTTGTTAAAAAATTAAATATTTCTGGTCTAATAATATAATTAGGAGTCTCTTTTTTTTCTTCAATATTTTTTCTTAATTTAGTTCCAGAAAAAGAAACAATATCTTCTTTCGGACAATCTTGAATAAAAGTATGTTGTTTTATTGAAGAACAATAAACAACTTCTGGGAACTTAAGTATTTTAACCCCTATTTCATTTTCTTTAAAGTTGTTGAAAATTTTTTGAGCCGCAAAAGGATCATAAAAATCACCTACTCCGGCATGATCTCTCCCAACAATGAAATGGGTACATCCATAATTCTTTCTAATAATTGCATGAAACACTGCTTCTCTTGGTCCAGCATATCTCATTTTTAAAGGTAAAATACCTAAAACAACTCTTTTTCTAGAATAATGTTTATCTATTAATATTTCATAAGAAGTTAAGATATATTCATCTTTAAAGTCATTTATTTTCTTTTTACCAATAACTGGTTGGATAAATAATCCATCTACTCCTTTAAGAGCTTCTTTTTGTAAGAATTCATGACCTCTATGAGGAACATTTCTTGTTTGAAAAGCAACTATTGTTTTCCAACCTCTTTTTTCAAAGATTTCTCTGGTTTCAGAAGGAATTAAATTATATTCTGGAAAAAGATCTTTTGGTTTTTGAAATAAGGAAATTTTTCCTCCGATTAAATATTCCTTCATTTCAAAAACATATCTGACTCCTGGATGCTCTTCGTTAATTGTTCCGAAAACATTCTTAGCAAAAAATTCTTTATCGTAAGAATAAATCTCTGGATTTTCTAAAAATCCTATTGGTTGTTTTTCTGAATTAATTAAAACAATCTTATCTTTTTTTTCTAACCTTTCTTTATCTTCTTTAGAAATACTTAAAGTAATAGGAATTGGCCATACAATTCCATTAGATAGTTTCATTTCAGAAACAACTTTTTTAAAATCTTTTTCTTTTAAAAATCCTTCTAAAGGAGAATAAACTCCTCTAGCAATGTTTTTAACATCTCGAATCTCTTCCTGACTTAAAATTAAAGATTCTAAGTCTGTTATATTTTTACTTTCAGGAATAATCCTGTCTACTAATTTTCCTCCATGTGGTTTAATCATATTTTCTTAAAATAATATTTTAATTTATTAAAAAATAAAAGCTTATTTATTATAAGCTTTTTAGTAAAAAATTAAAAAATCACTCTATCCTCTTTTTAGCTAAATCTTCCTTTAATTGCTTTTTAGCTATAAGATCTTCGAGTTTACCTTTTTCATCAGGGTATAGGAGTCCCCTAATAAGAACAACTGGTAGTCCTGCTTTGCTTTGCCCCAT
>CAZJSP010000014.1:0-12061 GCA_964548875.1 uncultured Candidatus Saccharibacteria bacterium
CTAACATCATTATCATTAATTGTTTCAATAAAAGCATCTAAGGCATCTTCAACAGAAGTTTGATATCCTGAAAAAAGGAGAACGTCTACTCCGGCCTCTATTGGATTAGCTAAAATTTGTTTTAAAGTATAAACATTTTGCAAGGAGTTTCTTGATAAATCATCAGTAATAATTAAGGAACTTCTTCCTAAATTGTGTTTTAAGTATTTAATCCCTGATTCAGAGAAAGTAAAAGGCAGAGGAGAATCAATATCTTCATAAACAGCATTAGCTGTCATAATAAATTCAGGTCCAGCTTCCATTGCTTCTTTAAATTGGGAGGTGGCTGGGGAAGAAGAAACTAACATTAAATTTTCTTCTGGATTTGTAACCATCCCAACATATCCAGGAAAGTGTTTAACAGCACTTAAAATTCCGGCCTGCTTGTATCCTTCGATTAAAGATCGCCCCAATCTTCCCGCCATTTCAGGTGTTTTTTGAAATGACCTTTCATAAACAAAATCATTTTCTTGAGCTTGATCCATTAAAGGAGAGAAATTTAAATTAATTCCTAAATCTTTTAATTCTTGTCCTCTTTTTAAGCCAACTTGATAGGCTTCATCTTCATTTTCAATCTCTGATTGAGAAGTTAGCTCATCTAAGAAATCAATTCTAGAAACAGACCCTCCTTCTTGATCAATAGCAATAAACAGTTTTTGACCAGTTGTTTCTAAGGAAATTTCCTGTAAATCTTCAACTAAAGAAGCTATTTGATGCTTACTTAAAATGTTTTTTGAAAGAAGTAAAACTCCTCCTGGATAATATTTTCTCATAAAAGATTCTAGTTCAGGGGTAACATTAATCCCATTAAATCCAACAACGAATAACTGGCCGACCTCTTGTCTGGTCAGATCATTAAATCCCTCTATTAAAACACTTATTGCATCAAATGATTCAGAAATAACAAAATAGTCTTTTAATATTGTATGGCAAAAAGTAAGAGTGTAATCAGAAGACTGTTTTAGACAGCGTATATCCTTTCCTTTAACGGTTAAATCTTCAAAAAGAGGATCTTCTGATTCTCCTATTAAATCATTTTCAATTCTATTCTCCCAGGCTGTTAAATAGCCTGTAATATCTTCTCTGGTTTTGATTACTAAATTATTTTCTATTCTTGATTGTCTAGATAAAGACAAAAGATTAAAATTGTTTTCATAAACCTTTTCTAAAATTTCAGTTGAAAAGCCTATTCCAAATATTTTTCTAATTTCATTTAAAGAAACAAGTTCATTTTCATGGTTGAAAGCAATTATTCTAGTTAAGCCTTCTGGAGATAAAGTGTCTGGATCTAAATCTTGAACAACATTTTCTACCTTGTCTTTTTCCTCTAAAACTAAATCATAGGTTGAACTAATTGTGGCAAAAGAATCAGGGATTACAATTTCATCTACTTCTTCCTCTTCTACCCTTTCTACTACTGGAGGAAAAATAATTTCTTCTAAATAGCCGTCATAAAGCCAATAACCCCCTCCTCCAATGAAAAGGATAACTAAAACAATAGCAAGTCTGACTAGAAACTTATTAGAAGATTTAGGAGGCTTAGAAAATTCAGGAATAATAGTTTTTTCTTCTTTTGGTTTTTCTGTTGTCTTTTTTTGTCCGAACCCTGAAAAAGAAGATTCTTTTTTTTGTCCGCTGGCCTCTAGCTCTCTTAACCTCTTAATATCTTTCTTCATCGTTCTAATATCTTCCCTTTTTAAAAATTCAAGTTTTTGTTCTTCTGGTAAGGCTTCTTTTTGAAATTCTTCCTTGATTTCTCTTCTTTCATTTGCCTTTTTTTTCATGAGTCCAATTTTATCAGGAGTTATTTCTTCTTGAGAAAGATCTTGTTTAGAGTCTTTATCCTGAGGGTCTTCTTGTTGGGGTTCTGAAGTGACTTCTTTTTTTTCAATAGAAGAATCTTCTTCTTTTTGAACAGAATTATTTTGTGAATTATCAGAGGAAGGACTTTCTTTTTTCATTTCCTCCAATTCAGACAATTGCTCAATTTCTTTTTGAAGGTTTTCTTCTTCTTTTCCCATAAGATTATTTTCTAATTAAAGATAAATCTATTTGACCTTTATCTCTATCAACAGAGATAACTTTAACTGGGACTATTTGGCCCTGTTTAACAACATCTTCTACTTTGTTTACTCTCTTATCAGACAACTTAGAAATATGTAATAGTCCTTCTTTACCAGGAGTAATTTCAACAAAAGCTCCAAAATCTAAAATCTTTTTTACTTCTCCTTTAAAGGTATCTCCAACCTTAATTTCTCTTGTTAAATCTTTAATATATTGTAAAGCGTTTTCCGCATTCTTTTGATTTTTAGTAGTTAGAAAAACAGTTCCATCTTCTTCAACATCAATAGTAACATCATAATCATCAATAATCTCATTAATTGTTTTTCCGCCTGGCCCTATTAAAACCCCTATCTTATCAGGATTAATTTTTAGAGTAATAATTTTAGGAGCATGAGGAGAAAGCTTTTCTCTTGGCTTATTAATTACCTTATTCATTTCTTTTAAAATTAATAGTCTAGCATTTTTAGCTCTTTCCAGTGTTTTTTCCATAATTTCTTCGGTAATTCCGTCTATTTTAATGTCCATTTGAATAGCGGTAATTCCTTTTTCTGTTCCTGCCACCTTAAAGTCCATGTCCCCGTAATGATCTTCTGGACCCTGAATATCTGTCAATATTTTGTAATTACCCTTTTGGTCACTGACAAGACCTAAAGCAATACCCGTTACGTGCCTTTTAACGGGCACTCCAGCGTCCATTAAGGCTAAAGATGAGCCTGATACCGAGGCTTGGCTACTAGACCCATTAGAAGATAAAATTTCAGAAACAATTCTTATGGTATAGGGAAAATTGTCAGTAGAAGGAATAATTGGTAAAAGAGCATTTTCTGCTAGCATTCCGTGCCCTATTTCTCTTCTTCCTGGTCCCCTCATAAAACTAGCTTCCCCAACTGAATAGGGAGGGAAATTATAGAAATGTAAGAATCTTTTTTTACCTTGGAATTCAATGGTTTCAATTAGTTTAGAGTCTCCTGGGCTTCCTAGAGTCAAGACCGATAAAGCAGTAGTCTGCCCTCTTGTAAATAGGCCAGAACCATGCACTCTTGGTAAAAGACCAACTCGACAATCTAAATCTCTTACCTCGTCTAAATCTCTTCCATCAAATCTTTTTTTGCCAGCTAAAATATCCCGATGCATTATGTCGTCTATTTCTTTTTCAAAAAATCCCTTTACAAACTTAATTTCATCTAGGTTGTTTTCTTTAACATGTTCAGTTAATTGTTTTTCTACTTCTTTTATTCTTTCGCTTCTGTCTTGCTTATTCTTAACATAAAGAGCTTTTTTTAATTTGTCTCCTAGGATCTTTCTAAATTTATCGTGAATTTCTTTCAGATTGCTGGTTTGATTTAAAACAACTTTCTTTTTTCCAATGTTATTAATTATTTCTTTTTCAAATTCTAAAATCTTTTTTAAGTGAGGTTTAGCTAAAGAAAGAGCCTTTAAAACTGTTTCTTTTTCTACTTCTTTAGACGTTCCTTCGATCATGTTTACTAGAAGCTTATTATTCTTTTCAGAAACAGCAAAAACAACATCTAATTCTCCTTCCTTCCTTTCTTCATAGGTGGGATTTAATATGAAATTACTTCCTATTTTTCCTACCCTAATAGCAGCAATTGGTCCATTCCAAGGAATATCTGAAGTAGCAAGAGCAATTGAGGAAGCAATAAGCCCTAAAACACTAGGATCATTTTCTTCGTCAAATGATAAAACAGTGTTAACCACTTGAACTCTTTTTTTCATTCCTTTGGGGAAAAGAGGCCTAATTGATCTATCTATTAATCTTCCATTACAGGTAGCCGTATCAGAAGGCCTTCCTTCTCTTCTTGTAAAACGAGAACCCATAATATTTCCTTTGGCATAATGCTTTTCTCTATAATCAACAGTCAAAGGAAAGAAATCTAAATCATCTTCTAAATCATTCATAGTGGCTGTTGCTAAAACTAAAGTATCTCCATATTGTAAAAAAACAGAGCCATTAGCCTGCTCGACAATATTTTCAGTATTAGCTATTAATTTTCTTCCGCCTAAATTAATTTCAAATTTGTTTTCCATATTATTTTAAAAGGTATTTTTTAGTATCTTGATCCATGTCAATAAATTCATCAGCGTCTTCTTTTAATTGACCCGATGTTGCTTTTCCAAAAGCAATTACTTCTACTCTTTTTCCTTGATTGTTTAAATATTCAACTACTTGAGTGAAATCACCATCTCCAGAGGCAAGAATAACGGTATCAACTCCTGGAGAGATTCTAATTGCATCAACAGCTATTCCAACATCCCAATCTGCTTTTTTAGCTCCTCCCTTGAATTCTTGTAAGTCTTTTACTCTAGTTTCAATGCCTAATTTTTCTAAAGCTTCAAAAAAAGGCTTTTCTTCTCCGGTTTTTGTTTTAATAACGTAAGCAAAAGCTCGAATTAAAATTCGATCGGCTACAGCTGTTTTTAAAACCTCATAAAAATTAACTTTTGCCCCCTTATATAAATTTTTAGCACAATGATAAAGATTTTGAGCATCAATTAAAAGAGCTACTTTTTGACCCGGATGCTTAATTTGCATTTTATTTTTTAAGTCCTAATTTTTTAATTAAATCTTTGTATCTTTTTTCGCTTTTAGACTTTAAATGCTTTAAAATCTTTTTTCTTTCAGCAACCATTTTTAAAAGGCCTCTTTTAGAATGAACATCTTTAGAGTGCTTTTTTAAATGTTCTAAGAGGTCTTCAATTTCTTTTGTAAGTAAAGCTACCTGAATCTCAGGTGATCCAGTATCTTTTTCGTGTGTTTTAAATTTTTCAATAATTTTTTGTTTTTCTTCTTGTTTCATTGTTTTTTTATTATAACATCTTCTTTTCTATTGAAAAGAATATTAATTAATAATTATAGGTTAAAAATGTGCTGTATTAAGTTTAAATGGTTTTTGCCGCTTTAAGCGGCAAGGATGCTCTTCCCTAGGCGCCGATATAATTTTAATTTTTCCTTATTTAGCTTATCAATAATTTCCTTTGTCTTTTCTAAATTCATATATTGATAATTAAAATTTTTTGTCATTAACACTAAATAGCAGTTCAAACTATCTTTAAAATACAGCACTATTAAGGAATTTGCAAGCGAAAAATTGTAAATTCTTTACTGGTGCCCTCGAGAGGGATCGAACCTCTAGTCTTGACTTTAGAAGAGTCCTGCTTTATCCATTAAGCTACGAGGGCTTTTTAGCTTTTCAGCTTAACATAACATTAAAATTGTTAAAAAGAAAAGTCAATTGACCTAAAAAATAGAAAGTGGTAAAAATAAGCTAAAGAATTTTATTCGGGGCATAGTGTAACGGCTAGCACGAGTCCTTTGGGAGGATTTAATCCGAGTTCGAATCTCGGTGCCCCGACCAGGCGGGCGTCGTATAAAGGCTATTATCTGGCCCTTCCAAGGCCATGATGAGGGTTCGAATCCCTTCGCCCGCTCAAAGGTAAAAACCCATCTTTTCGATGGGTTTTTAATTATTTAGCGTATTCTATTACTCTTGTTTCTCGAATAACCGTTACCTTAATTTCTCCTGGATATTGTAATTGCTGCTGAATTCTTTCACTAATTTTTCTAGCTAGTTTTTTAGCTTTTAAATCATCGATTTGATCAGGCTTAACAAAAACTCTAATTTCTCTTCCTGCTTGTAATGCCCATGCTTTTTCAACTCCTTGGAAAGAAGTAGCCACATCTTCTAATTCAGCCAATCTCTTTAAATATCTTTCTAGAGTATCTTTTCTCGCTCCTGGCCTTGCTCCTGAAATTTGATCTGCTGTTTGAATTAAAACAGCCTCAATGCTTTCATAGGGATATTCTTCATGATGAGACTTCATAGCTTGAATTACTTCTTCTTCAATCCCAAATCTTTCAAGTATTCTAATACCAATATCAACATGAGATCCCTCAATTTCATGATCAACAGCCTTACCAATATCATGTAAAAGGCCAGCCTTTTTACAGATAGAAGCATTAGCTCCTATTTCTTCAGCTAAAGCAGAAGCTAAATAGGCCACCTCAATAGAGTGCAATAAAACATTCTGGCCATAACTTGTTCTAAATTTAAGTCTTCCTATTAACTGAACTAATTTAGGATGAAGACCAACTAAATTTAACCTATAGGTTGCAGTTTCCCCCGCTTTTTTAATTTGTTTGTTAATTTCTTCAGTTGCCTCTTCAACCTTCTTTTCTATCCTGGCCGGTTGAATTCTTCCATCCGCAATTAATCTTTCTAAAGCATGTTTTGCTATATGTCTTCTAACAGGATCAAAGCTTGAGACAATAACAGACTCAGGAGTTTCATCTACTATTAACTCAACTCCAGTCTCTCTTTCAAAAGCTCTAATATTCCTTCCTTTTTTACCAATAATTTTTCCTTTTACGTCTTCATTGGAAAGATCAATACTGCTAGTAGTAATTTCTTTAGATTGATCTAAGGCACATTTCTGAATAACGGTCGATAATATTTCTTTTGCCCTTTCTTCAAATCTATCAAATCCGTCTTCCTCTAACTTTTTAATTCTTTTAAGAATGTCTAGTTTGTATTTTTCTTCTGTTTTTTTCAATATTCTTTTTCTTGCTTCTTTCTCATTTAATCCAGACACTTCTTCTAACTTTTTAATAGTCTCTTCGTTTAATTCCTCTATTCTCTTTTTTACTTTTCTTAATTCTTCTACTTTATCTCTATAATTTTCCTGTTTTTTTTCTAATTGAGAACTTCTCTCGTTTAAATCTTCAGCCTTCTTTAATAGTGACTGATTTATTTTCAAAGTCTTTTTCCTTTCACTTGCTTCTCTTTTTTCAGCTTTTTTTAATATTAAAGAGGCCTTTTCTTTAGCTTCAGACAGAACACTATTAGCCTTCTTTGTTGCTTTGTCTATTCTTTTCTGAAGCTTTGCTTCAATGGTTTTCCAGTCTTTTTTAGCTATTAATTGTCTAGTATAGTAACCTAAAACTGACCCAACCAAAAAAGCCGATATTCCAGAAGCTATTAAGCTTGTATAGTTCATTTGTTTTTAAATGGCAGATTGAATTCTCCGCTTTCTTGAAATTTAAGAACAGTCTATATAGTAGACCGAAAATTGAGAGTTTTAATTTTTAATTGTATTAAATACACTTGAAAAATTTTAGTTAAGTAATCATTTCACTCTTAATCTTACGAAAAACTCAAAATCCAAAGTTATCTTTCTAATCATTTTATTAAGAAAAAATCTTAATACAATAGAATTATAACAGCAAAAAACAGAAAAAGCAAATTATTAAAAAACCGCCCTAGGGGCGGATTTTATTATTTGAATAAGTCTTTTACTATCGAAGGAATACCTTTTGCAAATAGCATAATTGATAGGGCTAACACCGTGAAGAGAATTATTTTCTTGGCTTTAGAAACAGACTCAGGACTATCTTGTTTAGTTAATAGTAGATATCCAGAAAAAATTATTAAAATTGGACCAACGGCAAAACCAACAGTAATTAAAAAATTCATAAAAGCATCAGCAGCTTCATCTAAATTTTCAATGTCTCCAAAAATTTGCTTTATCGTACCATCTCCATCGCCACCCCCATTATCTCCATCGCCACCCCCGCCACCCCCATTATCCCCATCAGGATCTTCCTCTTCAAAGGTGGGCTCTTCAGTCTGGAAGTTGGATCCATCTTCATACAGACTATCATCATCGGGGTTTTGTGCTTCCGCTTTTAATCTCCATTCATACTCTGTCCCAGAAGATAGGTTTTTTAAATGATAAGTAAAATCTGGTCCCTCCTCTTCCTCAGCACTAGGATATCTTGCTGTCCATTCTTCTCCTGAACCAGCCCTTCTCCAGAGAAGCTTAAATTGTTTAATATCTGAATAATCACCCTCCCAAGACCAAGCTAACAATACGCTAGCTTCTCCTATTATTTCTTCTCCTTCTTCATTTAAAGCGACACCTAAATCATAGGGATTGTTTAGTTTAGCAGCTAGACAATTATTAGCCAGAAGAAGGCTCAATAATAGTCCTAATGAAAATATTTTTAAAAACTTGTTTTTCATAATTCTTTTATTAATAATAACATATTTATTCTTCTATAAGAATCCAAGGAGTTAAGCATTCTACCTCATTTATTCCATCAGAAACTTGAATGGAAGGACGATACAATCCTTTTTTTAAATATTGATGAGAGGTATTTTCTTCTTCTGAAAAATTACCATCGTCAAAATCCCAATTAAAAAATAATTCATCTTCATCGATGTCATAAGCCTTAACTTCAAAATTAATTATTGTTTCTTTATTGCCCGTGGAAGAAGAAGTCTTACAATATTCAATAACAGGAGGGATATTAACATTTGTGCTTAAAGTTTCTCCTCTTCCCCAATTACCAGCACTATCTCGACAATAAGCATAAGCACTACTGTCTCCATAACTAGTCAAATCAAAATCTTTTTCAAACCAACAATTATTTTTACATTCAGGATCTACTAATTCCATTACACCTTGTTTTTCTCCCTCAACATAAAGAAGACATCCTTGTAATTGAAAATTATCTTCAGCTTTTAATTCAAAAGCAAAACTATTATTATCTTTTTTTTTGATTTCTGATTGATTAATGGAGGGAGAACTAAAATCAATATCATAGGTCCTAATAGATGAATCTTCTTGGGAAGGAATATACCAATTACCTCTTAAACTTTGAGATCTTACATAAACAGAACAACTCTCTCTTCCCTCATACATACAATCTCCCTCAGGTCCAACAGTAATAAGTTGAGTACTATTACATTCTCTTCTTCTCCATCCCGAAGCGAATTCTTTCCCTTCTGGACCAAAAGCAACAACTCGATATTGACAGGAATTTTCTTTTATTCCTATTTCCAATTCCTCATCTAAAACTCTAATTATAAAATCATTTCCATACCAATAATTAGTAGGAGGAGACTGAATTTGAGAATAAGGAAGACCCCTACTTTCTTCAACAACAACTTCTTCTTTTTCTTCTGCCACCTCTATAATAATTTTTTGTTCACTAAAAAAGAAAAAATAAATAAAAGCCCCTACTCCAATAAGGGCTATTAGACCAATCCAGAACTTATCTTTTTTCCAAAAAGACATTTTACTTTATTTTGCTTTTGATAACCTTATCAATTACTCCGTATTTTTGAGCTTCTTTAGCGGATAAATAAAAATCTCGATCAGTATCTTTTTCTATTTTAGATATTTTTTGACCAGTATGTTTGGAAAGAATTTCATTTACTTTGGCTTTTAATTTCATAATATGTTCAGCTGTAATGTGAATTTCACTAGCCTGCCCTCCTACTCCTTGGACCGCTACTTGATGAAGCATAATCTGGGAGTTAGGTAAGGAAAATCTTTTTTCTTTAGTCCCGGCTGCTAAAAGAATAGCTGCTCCTGAAGCTGCTGATCCAACACAGACAGTTGAAACATCACACTTAATATATTGCATTGTGTCATAAACAGCTAAAGCAGCGGATAAAACACCTCCTGGAGAATTAATGTAAAGCTGAATATCTTTTTTAGTGTCTTTTGAGTTAAGAAAAAGCATTTGGGCAATAATAGAATTGGCCAAATAATCATTAATTGGTCTTCCTAGAAAGATAATTCTTTCTTGAAGCAATCTTGAATAAATGTCATAGGCCTTTTCTCCTCTTTTTGTTTTTTCAACGACAGTTGGTATTAAATTCATTTTTCTTTTTTATTTTCTTTTTTATTTTCTTTTTTATTTTCTTCTTCGGACTCTTTTTTAGCCTTTTCCATTAGCTCTTCAATATCTTCGGCTTCAGGATGTCTAACATCTATTTTCCATCCAGTTAATTGAGCGGCTAATCTAACGTTTTGTCCGTTTTTACCAATAGCTAAGGATAGTTCTTCTTCTGGAACAATAACCAGAGCTTTGTTTTTAGGTAAAATTTTAATTTCAATAATTTTAGCGGGGCTTAAAGCATTAGCAATATATTCTTTTTCTTCGTCAGAATATTCTACAATATCAATCTTTTCTCCTCCCAATTCATTAATAACAACCTGGACTCTTGTTCCTCTCTGACCAACAGCTGCTCCGATAGGATCTATATTCTCTTCTTTTGATTCAAGAGCTATTTTAGTTCTTGATCCTGGTTCTCGGGCAATTGATTTGATTTCAATTAGTTCTTCGGCTATTTCTGGAACCTCTAATTCAAATAATTTAGAAACTAATTTAGGGTATGTTCTTGATAGAAATATTTTAGGCCCTTTAGAAGACTTTTCAACCTCTAAGATATAAACCCTTAATCTTTGGCCTGGCTTGTAAAATTCACCGGGTATTTGTTCTGATTTTGGTAAAATACCTAAAGTTTTACCAATATTAATTAAAACATTTGATCTTTCTATTCTTTGAATAATACCGGAAACAATCTCTCCCTCTTTTTCTTTGTATTCTTCTAGAATCGCTTCTTTTTCAGTTTCTCTTATTCTTTGCATAATTACCTGTTTAGCTGTTTGAGCAGCAATTCTTCCAAAATCTGTTTTGCTTTTTAGAGGAATAAGAACTTCTTCTTCTACCTTAATATCGGGTTTAATCTTTTTAGCCTCATCAAGCATAATATATCTCTTTGGATTGAAAACTATTTTTCTATCTTCTTCGTTTTCTTTATGTTTTTCCTTTTTTATTTCTTCCTCCGAATAAATCATATTTTGATCAACCACTGTTTTAACTTGCCAAAAATCAGCTTGACCTGTTTTAGGGTCAAACTCTGTTTTAATGAATTCTCCTTTTTCTCCGTAATCTTTTTTGTAAGCAGCAGCTAAGGCCTGTTCAATAATGTTAATTATTGTTTCAGGAGCGAATCCTTTTTCTTTAGCTAGCTGATTAACAGCTAATGTAAGTGATTTTAAATCCATATTGATTATTCTAACAGATTAAATTAGACCAGTAAAGAATTAAAAAACCCTTTAAAGGGCTTTTTTCTATTAATACAAAAAGATTTATTTTTGTCAATTAAAGAGGAATATTGCCGTGCTTTCTAGCTATTCTCGATTCTCTCTTATTAAGTAAAGAATTTAAACATTTATTCAATACAAGTCTAGTATTTTTAGGATTAATAATCATATCTATTTGACCAAGCTTGGCAGCTTGATAAGGATTAAGAAAAGTCTTTTCTAATTCTTTAACTTTCTTTTCTTCATATTTTTTAGGTTGTTTACTTCGGGCGATATTTCTTTTGTAAATAATTCGGACTGCTTGTTCTGGACCCATAACAGCTATTTGAGCTGAAGGCCAAGCAATAACCATGTCATAACTTAATTTTCTAGAAGCTAAGGCAATATAGGCTCCACCATAAGCTTTTCTTAAAATTAAACTTATTTTAGGAACAGTTGCATCAGAAAAAGCATATAATACTTTGGCCCCATGCCTAATAATTCCTTTTTTCTCTTGGCTAGTTCCTGGTAAATATCCAGGAGTATCAACCAAATTAATTAAGGGAATATTAAAGGCATCACAAGTTCGAACAAACCTTGCTATTTTATCTGAGGAATTAATATCTAATGTTCCAGCCATTATTTGAGCCTGATTAGCAATAACTCCTACTACGTGTCCTCCTAATTTAGCAAAACCAGTAATTGCATTTTTAGCAAATTCAGAATGAATTTCAAAAAAAGAATTCTTATCAAATACTTCTTTAATTACTTTTTTCATATCATAACCCTTTTCTTTTTTATCAGGAACAATTTCTAGTAAATTTTCATTTTCTGGCTTTTCAAAAAATTCAGAAATAATATCAGTATCTTTAATCGGATTTTCTAAATTGTTTTGAGGAAGATAAGAAAGTAGTTTTTTTACTCCCTTGAAACAATCTTTTTCATTGTTAAAAGAAAAATGAGCACAACCGCTCTGAGAGTTATGGAGCATAGATCCTCCTAATTCTTCATAAGAAACATCTTCTCCGGTTACTTTTTTAATAACGGCTGGTCCGGTAAT
>CAZJSP010000015.1:0-12015 GCA_964548875.1 uncultured Candidatus Saccharibacteria bacterium
GTTTTTTCTTTATTCGGTTTTTTCTTTTTTGTTTTTTTTGCTACCATTACTATTAAGATAATAATACATTTTAAGAAAAAATGAAAAAATTCAAAAATAAAATTATTAATATTGTATGGGTGGGGCTGGTTTCTATTATTGCCCTAAGCATGATTATACTTCTTATCGCTCCTCTTTTTGGATAATTTATTTTTTAAACATTTCTAAAAAGACTTTAGGTGGAATATGAACATTCCCCTTTTCTTTTAGTTTTTTTCTCCCCTTTTTTTGTCTTTCTAAAACCTTTCTTTTCCTAGTATAATCTCCTCCATAAAGAGGAGCCGTAACATCTTTACGATGCCCTTTAACCGTAGCTCGAGCAATAATTTTACTTGAAATAGCAGCCTGAATTGGAACAGCAAACATTTGGGGAGGAATAAGCTCTTTTAATCTACTAACTAACTCTCTTCCTTCTTCATAAGCTTTGTCCTCTTCTACTATTTTAGAAAAAGCATCTTCTGGCTTACCGGCAATTAAAACATCCAATTTAACTAAATCACCAGCCCTATAACCCAGAACCTCATAATTCATAGAGGCGAACCCTTGACTTACGCTTTTTAAATTATCAAAAAAACCAATCACTATTTTTCTTAAAGGAATTTCATAAATTAATTTTACTCTTTCTGGATTTAAATATTTAGTATCAACATATTCAGCGTTTAAATTGCTTAACAAAGTAGAAATATCCCCTAAGTAGTCAACGGGGGTCATAACCTCTAATTTAACCCATAACTCCTGGACCTCTTTAATGAGACTTCGATCAGGCCAATCAGAAGCAGAGTAAATAAATTCTTCTTCTCCTTGTTGATTAATAATTTTATAAACAGCAGAGGGAGAAGAAATAATTAAGTCCAATTCAAATTCTCTTTTTAATCTTTCACACACTATTTCGGCGTGCAAAGAACCTAAAAAACCACAACGAAAACCTCTTCCCAAAAATTCTTTTGATTCTCCTTCAAAAACTAGAGAAGCATCATTAAGCTTTAATTTATTTAAAGCGTCTCTTAAATTATCCAAATCATTAGGATATTCTGGATAAATAGAGGCGAAAACCATTGGTTTAGGCTCTTGATAGCCAGCTAGAGGCTCAACATCAGTGCTTTGAGCAATAGTATCTCCCATTCTTACCTGGGTCGTCTCTTTGAGCCCAATACTAATATAGCCTATCTCCCCTGACTTTAATTCCTGACAAGTTTTTAGTTCGGGAGAAAAATAGCCGACTTCTTTAATTTGCCCTTTAATACCGGCTTGAATAAGATGAACATTATCTCCAACCCCTATCTCCCCATCAAAAACTCTAACATGAGCAATTACTCCTTTATATGAGTTATACTCTGAATCAAAGATTAGGGCCCTTAAGGGTTTATTTTGATTAATAGAGGGAGAAGGTATTTTTTTAACTACCGCTTTTAAAAAATCTTTTACATTAGTCCCCTCTTTAGCTGAAATTGAAAAAATTTCATCTTTAGAAACACCCAACAATTCTTGAATTTCTTTTTTAGTTTCTTCAACTCTAGCGTTGGGTAAGTCTATTTTATTAACTGCCGGAATAATTACTAAATTTTGTTTCCTGGCTAAATTTAAATTAGCTAAAGTTTGAGCTTGAACCCCCTTAACAGCATCAACCAATAAAACACCTCCTTCAACAGCCGCTAAGCTTCTGGAAACTTCATAACTAAAATCAACATGGCCAGGGGTGTCTATTAAATTCAGCATATACTCCTGATTATCATCCAACCAATTCATTCTTACTGGTCTCATTTTAATAGTAATACCTTTTTCTCTTTCTAAATCCATCATATCTAAAAACCTAGCCCTCATTTTCTTTTCATTAACAGTTTTAGTAATTTCTAAAAACCGATCAGCTAAAGTTGATTTTCCATGATCAATATGACTAAAAATAACAAAATTCTTAATTTTCTTCATTTTAAAATATATTTTCTAAAATCATGTCTGCAACTGAAACAGATAACAAAGAAGTTAATAATAAGTAAGATAAGGTTCCAACAAAACCAATAACAAATATTGTAAGAATATCAATAACAAAAGATTGCGTAATAAAGAAGTCATTAATTAATGATAATAATAATGACCCCAAAAATATTATAAAGAGACTAGACATTACAACTTTCAAAAAATTAATAAAAACCGATTTTAATTCAATTTTTAATTTCTTTTTTAAAAAGAAAACCATTAAAAGAAGCTGAACAATGGCTGACAAAGAAAAGGCCAAAGGAAGACCCAAAACAGAAACACTTTCTAAATGTTCCAAAGAAAAAATATTTTTAAAGAGATCATCTAGAAGAGGATGTCCTTGAGTTAATAGAAAACTTAAATAAACATTCAATAATACTGAAAAAGCAGCAATTAAGGTTGGGGTTTTTGTGTCCTGAACAGAAAAAAAAGTTTTAAAAAGTAGAGGGATTAAGGCGGAAGCAAAAATACCTAAACAAAACAAAGCTAAACTGGCTGAAACCAGACTAGCAGACGAAGCAGAAAACAGGCCATGTTGTAAAAGAATTTTAATAATTTGTTCTCTTAAAATAAAAACCAAAGAAGATATGAAAAAAACAAAATAAACAATTTCATCAAAAACAGAGATAAACTTCTTTTTGAATTCTTCAATTCTCCCCGCTGCCCAACTTTTAGATAAATTAGAAAAAGAGGCAACAGAAAAAGAAATCCCTACTACTCCAATAGGAAAATATTGAATATTGTTAGCAAAATTAAAAATAGCAATAGATCCCTCAGTTAAAGTAGAAGCAATAGCATTAATAACTATTAAGTTGATTTGCTGAACTGAAACCCCAAACATTCTTGGCAGCATAAGAGTAAAAACTCTTTTCATTTTCTTACTTTTAAAATCTAAAACCGCCCTATAAGAAAAACCACAATTAAAAGCAGTAGGAATTTGGATTAATAAATGTAGAAAGCTCCCCATGACAACCCCCATTACAACTCCCGATATACCAAAATAAGGAGCAAGAAAAAGAAGGCCAAAAACAATACTTCCATTATAAATAATGGGACAAAGGCTATAAATTAAAAACCGATCAAAGTACTGTAAGATTCCCGAAAAAATATTACTTAATCCGAAAAAAATAGGAGTTAAAATCATTATTCTAGCCAAAAAAACTGTTTGCTGAATTTGCCAACTATTAAATCCAGGAGCAATCCAACCCATTAAGAAGGGCATTAAAATAAAAAATACAACACTTAAAGAACCCATTAAGAAAAGAAAAATATTCAAGCAATTAGAAGCAAACTCCCAAGCCTTTTCTTTGTCCTTTTCAAAACATTCAGAAAATAGGGGTAGAAAAGTAACAACAACCCCACCTAAAATTAAAATATTATAAATTAAATCAGGGATCTTAAAGGCGGTAAAATAAATATCTAGTTCAGTTCCTGCCCCAAAACCTCTGGCTAAAAGCCAGTCTCTTACAATCCCTAAAAATTTACTAATTACAGTAGCAACTATTAAAATAATTGCCGAACCGTTAATAGTCCGAGACTTATAATTAACTAGAAATTTAAACATATTAATATCTACTATCTTAACTTATTATTTTCAGTTTGACAAAATTAATGGCCATGATTATAATAAAACTACCTGATGAGTCGAGTGATCGCTTTTCTGTTTATTCAGAAAAGAGGAAAGTCCGAACACCCACTTTCTTTAGAAAGTTAAAAAGGTAGCGGCTAACAGCCGTCGGCCGGTAAAAGGCTAGAGGTGCGATCAGAGACGTTAATGTCTGAAAAGATATTAACATCCTTTTTAAAGGATGAGCTTTAAAAGCAATTTTAAAGGTGAAACGGCTAAATCCTTACTGGGTGCAAGAACAAATTTCAATATTTATAATATTGAAACATAAGTGGTTCGCAAGATTTTTAAGGCAACTTAAAAACTAGATAAATGATCACTCCATCTATAAGATGGACAGAATTCGGCTTATAGACTCATTAAGACTAAAAAATCCTGAAAAGGGTTTTTTAGTTTACAGTAATTTATTATTGGTTTTTCTTTTATTGTCTATTGCCTCATTTACTAAGGCGTCTGCCTCTTTATTCTTTTCTCTTTTAATAAATTTAAATTTTAAGTTTTTAAATTCTGTTTTTAAGTTCCACAATTCAAGAAATAATTTCTGAATTTTTTCGTCCTTTACCTTGTATTCTCCTTTCATTTGTTTCACTAGTAGTTGTGAATCAGACTTAATTATGATTGTACTAACTTTAGCAATTTTAGAACCAAAAAAACTTTTGAATTTTTTAAGAGCTAAAATTACAGCCATATACTCAGCTTCATTATTAGTTAATTTATCTCCTAGATATTCAGCATATTTCTTAAATATCTCTCCTTTTTCATTACAAAACACTATGCCTGCTGCAGCCGGTCCCGGATTACCTCTCGCCCCCCCATCTGTAAAAAAGGTTACTTTTTTCATGTATTTTTAATTAAACAAGTTTTAAACTTTTCTATATTATTGTTTTTTATTCTAAACCCTGAAGCCTTAGGGTGTCCACCAAAAGTAATTAAATATTGACTGCATTTTTTCATTAAATCAACACTATCAATTTCTGAGATAGACCGAACTGTTCCTAAAGACTCATTTTCCATTTGCTTGTAAAGAAAAGTGGGTTTTTCAAACGTAGAACAAAGAATTGAGGCTGCCCCAGGAATTAACATATATTCATAATCCTCTCCCCCTTCAAAAATAATAGGATCTTCACTGTTTTCAATAATATTTTCTATTTTCTCAACTAATTTAATAATATTCTTATCTTTATTCTCATGTTTTTCTTTTAGCTCTAAGATAAGCTGTTTAAGTTCTTCAGAAGAAGACATTGTTAAAACCTTGTAACAGGCTGGAGCCTCGTCCTTAGTAACCTGGATATTAAGAATTGAAATCATTTGAGAAACCCTATCATAAAAATTATCTTTTTCTTCTAGAATATCCATTTCAAAAAAGGTTTTTATTCCAGGGCGCCAAGAATCTTCTAAAGAATCTAGTCCTCTTTCAATAAACACCTTATTTTCGTCAGCCTTAGGAACCATATCGGCAATACTGGCTAAAGCTGTAATTTCTAAAAAATTAGCTTTTAGGCTGGCACTCATTTTGTCTCCTAGTAATAATTTAGACAGCTTAAAAACTATTCCTGCTGCAGCAAATTCTTTAAAAGGATAATTATCTCCTGGCTGTTTAGGATCAACAACAATATCTGCCTCAGGAATCCCATCTATAACCTTGTGATGATCAACGACAACAACATCAAACCCTATTTTTTTAGCCTCTTTTATCTCTTCAATATTGCCAATTCCACAATCAACAGTGATTAAAAGAGCCGGAGCAAATTTCTTTAATCTTTTCAAAGAATTAAAATTAAGTCCATATCCATCCTTTAAACGATTAGGGAAAAAAGTTGCAGAAACCTCTCCTCCCAACGTTTGAATTGATTCTTTTAAAATAATAACTGACACTGCACCATCTAAATCGGAATCCCCAAAAAGAATAATTTTTTCTTTATTCTTAATAGCCTCCAAAATTCTTTTTGCCGTCTTTTCTAAATTTTTAATTTCCATATTTATCTTTTAAAGCTTTAATACCTGGTAATTCTTCTTGAGCAAGAAAATTAAGCATTGCTCCTCCCCCAGTAGATAGAAAGTCAAACCCATCTTCTAAACTAAATTTTCTAACAAACTCTATTGTCTCCCCTCCTCCGATTACACTAAAACAAGAGCTATTAATAATCGCTTTTGCAATTTCTTTTGTTCCCTGATCAAAATCTGGATCTTCGTGTTTTCCCAATGTTCCACTCCAAACAACCGTTTTAGCCTCTTTAATCGTTTTTTTAAAACTATTAATTGCCTGAGGACCAATATCTAAAATATCCTCATTTTCAGTTAATTTTGAAATTAAATCTTTTCTTTGAATTTTACTATTATCTTTGGAAACCAAAACTCCATCTAGAGGATGAATAATTTTAGGATGATTAAAATTAGCTTTCTGGCTAAAGGTAACTCCTGAAAAATCTCTGTTTTTTAAAACTCCTTGATGACTGAGAATAAATTCTTCTATCTTGCTTCCAACTAAAATAAAATCAGCAAGATTAATAGCGTGTAAAAGCGCTCCAATTTTAGATTGGAGCTTAACTCCTCCGACAATAAAAACAAAGGGTCTTTCTGGTTTTTCTAATAAATAAGAAAATGTTTTTAATTCTTTTTCGAGTAAAATCCCAGCCGCAGAGGGAAGATAGTTGGGCACGCCAACTACTGAAGCGTGCTTTCTATGGCAAACTGAAAAAGCGTCATTAACAAAAAAATCCCCTAGTCGAACTAAGGCTTTTATAAACAGTTCGTCATTTTCTTTTTCTCCTTTATGAAATCTTAAGTTTTCCAATAAAACAACATCTCCAAAATTAGATTTTCCGTTAATATTTGGTCTGGAATCTCTGTCAAGATAATCAGTAACAAAAAGAACTTCTTGACTCAATAAATCCTCTAGAATAGGAACAACAGGTTTAAGGCTAAATTTATGACCCCTTTTTTCAAAATGACTCATTAGAATAACTCTTGCTTTTTTTTGAATTAAATATTTTACAGTTGGAAGAATAGATTTAATTCTAAAATCATCTATTACTTCCTTTTTTGAATTCAGGGGAACATTAAAATCACATCTAACTAAAACATTCTTACCATGAAAATTAAAATCTTTTAATTTTTTCATAAAAATATTATTCTTTATTCTTTTTTTTAAGAGCTTGCCCTAAAGCTTTTTTCAATTCATCAATATCGACTACTTTCTTCTTATGTTTTTTCTTTTTAGTTGGCTCTTCTTCTTTAATTTCTTTTAAGCTAATTGATTTCTTAGTTTCTTTAACTTTCTCCTTAACATTTGGTTTTGGCTTTTGAGCTGACTTTTTCTGCCTTCTTTCTTGCACTTTTTTAAAACATTCTGGACAATAAACAGGCCTAACCCCATCTGGCCGGAAATTAACCTGAGTATCCTTGCCGCAAGCTGAGCAAGTCACATTGTATTTCACCTCTTTTGATTTTTTCTGATCTTCTTTATCGTCTAATCCGCTCCATCTCCTAATTTTATCTTCGATAGACTGTTTAGGAGAAGCATATCTTTCTCGACAACCCCTTATAATCTTATTACGAGAAGACTTCCCTTCTGGTTCAGAAGGAGGAAATGTTTGAGCTGAAAAAGGTCGTCCCGCTATTCCATCAACCATCAATCTTAAATAAATCTGATATTTTCCTAAATCAACCAAATCCTTAGCATATAATTCAGGAGCGAATTCCTTTTCTAAATATTCAGCGTCTTCCGCTCCCACTCTAAAAACAATTAAGGTTCCAACATTACCAAAAACAGCATCTCTTACCTTGTAGCTCTTCCCTCCCGTCTGAGTCATCTCTGTCAATTGAGCTAAATATTGGTTGGCTAAGGTTAAACATAGCCTATACTTTCTAGCTTCTGATAAAATACTAGCAAAAGATTCAGTCGCAAAATTTTGAAACTCATCAACATATAGAAAAAAGTCTCTCCTTTCTTCCTCAAGAACATCTACTCTGGTCATGGCTGCCAATTGCAATTTGGTAACTAAAAGAGCTCCTAATAGTTTTGAATTTTCTTCTCCAATTCTACCTTTTGATAGATTAGCAATTAATATTTTCCCATCATTAATAATCTCTTGCATATCAATTTTAGATTTAACCTGTCCAACAATATTTCTAATTAAAGGATTAGCAATTAATTGACCTATCTTGTTCTGAATAGCCGCTGTCGCTTCTGTTTTATAGCGTTTAGGATACTTCTTAAACTCTTTTAACCAAAAAGCCTTAACAATGGTGTCTTGAGTATTATTTACTATTTTTTTACGATATTCCTCATCAGACAACATTCTATTGATTCCCAATAAGGTAGTATTAGGATACTCTAAAAGAGCCAAAACGGCATTTTCTAAAATATACTCCATTCTTGAAGACCAAACATCAGGCCAAATCTTTTTGAAAACATCCATTAATCCAGAAGAAATTAAATGACGATGTTTATCTCCTACATTTTCCATAACGTTAAAAGCAATAGGATAATCAATATCAGCTGGATTAAAGTAAACAACATCGTTAATACGACTAGAAGGAATTAAATCTAATAGTTCCTCAGCCAAATCCCCATGAGGATCAATTATTCCTGTTCCTCTTCCACTTTTAATGTCTTGAATAATCATATTCTGTTGCATAGCAGTCTTCCCCATCCCTGTTTTTCCAACAACATAAATATGACGACGTCTATCGTCGGTTTTAATTCCCACCTTTAATTTTTTTCTTCTAAATGTGGTCTCAGCAAAATAAATTATGTCTTTTTTTTCTTCCATTTTTATTAAGGTAATTGAGAAGGAGGTTTGGTTTTTGACTGAACCCTATAAGTTCCTGATACTGGAGAAGTTTTCCAGGAAGGGAAATGAAATAAAGAGGCTATTTCTTCTGTATTAAGAATAAACTTTCCACCTCCTCTTGGGAAAAAAGGAGCAACTCTAATAAGGTAATTCCTCAACATTTTTCTTTGTCTTAAATATTTTCTCCTGTCTCTTAAATAGTTTAAAGGCAAGAATAAAGAATAATGAATTTTTGTAATTGTATCTCCTAAAGGATAAAGGGCGTTCATGTTTTCAGTTACATAACTACTGAAGAAAATAAAAGGCAATCTTAAATTAGCCTTATTAAAATATCCTTTCTTACCCAGAAAGATAAACCTAATGAAAGTTTCAAAGCCTTGCTTGCTTGCCTTGTTTTCTATTGCAGCAACCACCTCTCTTTCTCCCGGAGTCATTTTCATTTCTGGAGGTAAAAGAGGAGCTTCCGGCTTAGGCTCTTTTTTACCAAGCCCCTTTATTAATATTTCAAAAGCTTCTATTAAAATAGGCTTTTCTCTTCTGCTAACTTCTTCCGGTCTTTTAGCTAATTTATCTCTAATGTTCAATGATTCTTGAATCCAATGAGAACCTGAATGAGAAGAGGCAGGCTTAATAACCATTTGAATCCAAAGTTGCTCCTTAGGTCCCACTTTTGCCAAGGCCTCTAAAAGACCAGCTACTGGATCTATTTTTTGCTCTTCTTTTGATTCTCTTTCTGTTTCAAAAGTCTTGTAAGTCTTAATTGGATATGCATTGGGCTTGATTGTTTTATAGTCCGCTCCCCATAAATCCCAATCTTGATTAGGAATATTCAAAGGTATTTTTTGGGTATAATCTTCTGCTTCAACAATTTCAATGTCTGGAAATTGAGCATAAAATGCTGACTCAACAGCATCTCTATAAGGCTTATTAAATCTCATGTAAAAATGAATTTCTCCCTCAATTGATACGATTTCTAAGGCAAGAGAGCTTTGAAGCTGTCCCTCAATATATATTTCCCAATAACTGCCTGGTGGCTGATAAATAGCAGCATGTAAATTAGCCATTACTGTTTCCATGGCCCTAATAGGCTTCTCAGTTTCCTGAGGAATTTTTAATTCAAGAAACACTTTTTCCTGCTGAGACAACCAGATTTCATTTCTCCACCAAAGCCAACGATCAATAAAAAATCCCCAAATAATAAAAGGAAAAAAGAACCACCACCAATTTCTTAATATTTGGAAGGCAGGAATTAATAGAAAGTAATTAATTGATTGTAAAATAGTAAAAATTTGATCGTACATTGTAAATCAGTGAAATATTTTCATTACCCCATTATACATAATCTAACTCTAAAAAAAAGACTTTAAAAAAGTCTTTTTATAATTTAAGAAATAATAATTGGATTAGGCACTTTTAATATCGTATTCTCCTCCTGACTTTTTAATAAACTTTTCTTTGTCTCCTAAATTTAAGAGAACTGTATTCT
Organism: uncultured Candidatus Saccharibacteria bacterium; assembly: GCA_964548875.1. Taxonomy (GTDB): domain Bacteria; phylum Patescibacteriota; class Minisyncoccia; order Minisyncoccales; family JANBVM01; genus CAYSZX01. The sequence continues at coordinate 9,923 of CAZJSP010000015.1, forward strand.
TTTTTACTTTTCTTTTTTCCAAAACCTTCTCAAGAATTTCTTCTCTACTCAAAGGTCCTTCTTCTTCTAAAGTCCTTGCAATAACATCTTTAACCTTGCCTGGGTGGTAGCCCCACTCAGATAGAGCATAAGTTCCTCTTCCAACCAAAATAAACTGGTCATTTTTAATAAGCTCATTATGAACAGTCTGGACATTACTCCCCTCAATTAATCCGGCCACTTCTGTAAAATGAAGAGGTTTACCTTGTCCTTTTAAAGCTAAATAGGCCTTATCCTGAACTCCTTTAGGGTTGATTTCGGGCCATTCTGATAGACCGTACAAACCTTTCTCATTCTTTTGAATTCTTTTTGAAATTTCAATGGCTGATTTTAAATTTTCTTCTTCTGGAACTATTTCTTTAAGTTCTTCAAAAGAAGTTAATTCTTCTTTCTCTTTTAATCTCTTAATAATTATTTGAATAGATTCTTTAGTCTTCTTAATGTTTTCTACGTTAATCGTCCATAATGCATAAAAATTGTCATTCTCTTTTTTTCTTTTAATTTTTTCAGCTAAAGATAAAAGAAAATAAACTTCATTTTGATTTTTATCACTTAAATTTTTTAAAAGAATTTCTTCTTTTCTAAATCCTCCAAAGCGCTCTAAATAATTATAAAAAAAGAGAAAGAGATCTTTACGATTTTTAGCATTTTCTTTAACCTTGTTAATTGCCTCACCTTCTATTTGACGAACCCTCTCTCTACAAATATCAAAATCATTTCCAATTGATTCTAGGGTTTCTTTTTCTTTTTGACCTAAAGCAAAACGACGAGAAACAATAGCCCTCTGTCTTTTATTTAATCCTGAAAGAAAATCCTTACAAATTTTATTATATTTAAAATTGTTCATAGAATTAATTTAACTCTTTTTTTGTAATTTGTCAAAAATGTAAAAGCTATCCAGCTAAGAGAGCAGAAACTACTCCTGTTAAAAAAATACCATCAAAAACACCAGCTCCGCCAATTGAAAGAAGCCCTCCCATTTTTCTAGCCTTTTTTAAATTTAAGAGGTCTGCCCCAATTAAAGTTCCTAAAATTCCTGAAACAAAAGCACAAGGAGCCATAAAATCAGGCATTAAAAAAAAGGAAAATAAGGCTGAAAACAAAGGGGGAATTAAAATGGGTAGAGTAATTCCCTTCCCCGGAACAATCCTAGAATAACGCTTTGAAATAATTACCATTAATAAAATAGAAACAAAAACCCTAGTTAAGCTAAAACCTTTAATATATATCTGAAAAAGAAAATAGAAAGAAATTAAAACTGGAATTATTGCTCCCCCTAAATTGATAGCTAAGTAATGAGCCTCCATAACAGGTCTTCCAAAAAAACCAAAAAAAGATTGTTTTTTCATAATAAATTTCTTCTTGGTAATTGGAATATTAATCGAAGACCCTATTAAAATAGCAAATAAAAGAAAAAAAGTTGCTTCCGGAGAAATCCCTAACTTCTCAAAACCAACTGTAATAATATTTAAATATCCTAAAACAAATAGGAAAGGTAAAGAAAATAATAACAAGAAAAAAGTTAATATGGCAATAGGAAAGAAAAACATGTTTTAATCATATTTAGGATAGCAACATTTTTTATATTTAATAGGCTTACCCGTCTTTGGGTCTTTTTTGCCGCAAGGACAAGGATCGTTTCTACCTACTTTTTGGGTGTTGTTTTTAGGATTGTAAACATTTTGTTTTCTCTCAACAGGCTTAAGTCTTACATTTAAAAGAGTTTTAACAATGCTAGACTCCATATTCTTTAAAAGATCCTGAAAAGCCTTGTAGCCCTCTTTCTTGTATTCAATTAAAGGGTTTTGATTACCATAAGCTCTTAATCTAACAGAATCCCTTAAATATTCCATATTCTCTAAATGATTAAGCCAAAGCATATCCATAACTCTTAAAGCAACTGTTTTTTCTACCTGTTGAATTTTGTCTTTACCAAATTCTTTTTCTTGTTTTTCATATTCTTTTATTGGAATATTTTCTTTTTTAAAAATGTTCAGAATATAATCATGAAGAGTCCCTTCCTTTTCCTTTTTTAAAATATCTTTTCTTTTTTT
>CAZJSP010000016.1:0-11558 GCA_964548875.1 uncultured Candidatus Saccharibacteria bacterium
TCAATCAAAAATTAATGGAAAGATGTCCTCATTGTAAATCAAAAAAGATAATAAGATACGGAACTAATTATCTTAAATGGGGGAAAATCCAAAGATTTAAATGCAAATCCTGTGAAAGAATCTTTTCCAACAAAAAAATAAAATACAAATCTTACAAGCCAAAGCACATTTTAAATGTTCTTTTTTCTTATAATTTAGGTTATACTTTAAAACAAACTAAAAAATAAATTGCCAGAAAATTCAAAATCAAAATTCCTCTATCTACCATCTATTCTTGGATTAAGAAATACAGAAAGATTTGTAGATATGAAAGACTAAGAGGAAAAGGAAGAAAATTAATTTCTCCAAAAGAATTAATTTTCAATAAGAATTTATATCATAATCAAATTTACGAATTTCAAGTTCATCGTTTTAAACTTCCTTATACTCTAGGATACAGAAAACATAAAAAGTTTTCTCCAATTAAAGATTATTTAAAAATAGTACCAACTAATAAGTTTCCTCACCGCATATTTAAGATTAGTGATAAAGAGCTAGAGCAGAGAGCTTCTCAAATGAAAATGAATAGATTAAAAGTAAAAAAAGCTAAAAAGAAAAATTTAGCTAATAAATTAGCAGAACTAGGATTATTATTAGCTAAAAATAATAGAGATCGTCATTCCTCTATTCAAGAATTTATGGTTATTAATGATTCAGTAGCTATAGCAACAGAAGTTCCAGTTTATTTAACTAGAAATGATATTAAGTATTTTAAAAGAAAAGGATTTAATTTTAGTTTTAAAAATTATAGAACTCCAATTACAGGTCATATTGATATTCTGCAAATCAGAAACGGATTAATCCATATTTTAGATTACAAGCCAGGAGCTAAAAAAGTAAAACCAATAGAACAACTCATAGTTTATGCTCTTGCTTTAGATAGTGAAACAAAGCTAGCAGTCAAAGACTTTAAGGTCGCTTGGTTTGACGAAAAAAATTATTATGAATTTTATCCTTTACATGCTGTTTATAATAAAAGATAGTTAGTAGACTTTCAGAATTTAAATTAAAAGAAACAAAATCTTTATCTTGAGATCAAAATTATGAAAATACTGTCTTAGAATGTAAGCAAAATAAGACTTTTAAACTTATTGTTGACTTCCGCAATTCTTTGATTTAAACTAAAGGTAACGAAAATTGTTACCTTTAGACTAAATTATGAAAAAAGAAGACATTTTTAAAACATCTCAAACAGTTTTCTCCTTTAAAGAACTACTTTTAAGATTTAAAGATGAGAGTCCTGATTTATTAAAAAGAAAATTAAATTATTATGTTAAAGAAGGGAAGCTTATTTCTTTAAGAAAGGGTATTTATGCTACAAGAGCGGACTATAATAAATATGAGCTAGCTACTAAAATATATACTCCCTCCTATATTAGTTTGGAAACTGTTTTAAAAGAAGCTGGTGTAATTTTTCAATATTCAAGCGATATTACACTTGTTTCCTACTTAACAAGAGAAATAAAAGTTGATAATCAAAATTATTCTTTTAGAAAAATAAAAGATATTGTTTTAACTAATAATTTAGGAGTTAAAAAAAACAAAAATTATTTTATTGCTATTCCTGAAAGATCTTTTCTAGATATGATTTACTTAAATAAAAATTATTATTTTGATAATTTATCAGTTATAAATTGGAGTAAGGTTGCTGAGATTTTACCTATTTATTCGAATAAGCGAATGGATAAGGAAGTTAATAATTATATAAAGAAATATGCTAAATATTAATTTACATAAAAATATTCTTTTAAAGATTTTAAAAGATATTTATACTGATTCTTTTCTTGGTCCTCGTTTAGGTTTTAAAGGAGGAACTGCTGCTTATTTGTTTTATGGTTTAGACAGGTTTTCAGTTGATCTTGATTTTGATTTATTGGACCAAGATCAAAAAGAAGAAATTTTTCAAAAAATTAAAAAAATAGTTGAAAAATATGGCATCATTAAAGATGAAAAGAATAAAGAGTTTACCTTATTAGTTCTTGTTTCTTATTCTGATGGTTTAAGGAATTTAAAAATAGAAATTAATAAAAGAAAGTTGCAAGCTAATTACGAAGTTAAAAATTATCTTGGTATTTCCATGTTAGTTATGTCTAAGCCTGACATGTTTGCTCATAAGTTGGTAGCTATGACTCAACGCAACAAAACAGCAAATCGTGACATTTTTGATGTTTATTTTTTTCTTGAAAATGATTGGGATATTAATAAGAAAATTGTAGAAGAAAGAACTAATATGAGTTTTAAAAATTATTTAAAAGAATGCGTTAAATTTGTTGAAAAAACTTCTAACAGAAATATTTTAGCTGGGGCGGGGGAATTATTGGGTCCGAAGCAAAAAAAATGGGTTAAAGATAATCTAAAAAAGGAATTAGTTTTTTTGTTAAAATTAAAGATTAATAATGAAGAATCAAAATAACATGAAAATATTATCTTGGAATATAAGCGGAATAAGGGCTGCTTACAGAAAAGGGTTTTTAGATTGGTTTAAAGAAACCAATGGCGATATTGTTTGTTTACAGGAGATAAGAGCCAATAAAGAACAATTACCAGAAGATTTAAAAGAGATTGAAGGTTATTATTCTTATTTAAATCCAGCTGTTCGGAAAGGTTATTCTGGGACAGCTGTTTACTCTAAAGAAGAACCCTTAAAAGTAGAAAAAGAAACTGGGTTTAAAAGATTTGATGAAGAAGGAAGAATGATTAAATTAAAATTTAAAGATTTTACTTTAATTAATTTTTATATGCCCAACGGAGGCAGACAGAAACAAGACATGGATTATAAGCTAGAATTTTATGATTTCTTTTTAAATTATTTAAAAACAACTAAAGAAAAACTAATTTTAACTGGTGATTTTAATATAGCTCATAAACCTATAGATTTAGCTAGACCAAAAGCGAATAAAGATAATACCGGCTTTACTCCTGAAGAAAGAAAAAGAATAAGCAAATTGATTGATTTAGGTTTTGTAGATACCTTTAGGGCTTTAAATAAAGATAAAGAAGCTTATACTTTTTGGACCTATATGAATAATGCTAGAGAAAAAGATATAGGGTGGAGAATAGACTATTTCTTTGTCTCAAAAGAATTGCTTCCTAAAGTTAAAGATTCTTTTATATTAAGCGATGTAGAAGGCTCTGATCATTGCCCTATAGGAATTGATCTTGATTAAAGAATCTTTAATTGTTTCATTAATTGTGCCACAATGAAACAATTAGTGAGATTAAATGAAGCAATTTTGAATGAACTTATCTAAAAGACAATTTAAAATATTAGCTTTTAAAATCTGTCCTTTGTCTTACAGAAGTGTTGATGAAGCCGAATATAAAAAATCTCTTATTTTGTTTTATGAACAAAACAATCTTAGGGCGTTTAAAGACTTATTTATTGAGCAGTTTAAATTTTCTATTAAAAATTATTTCTTTGGAAAGATTTAAATGTCTTATATGAAAAATGAAGTGTGTTTGTGATATTTCTTGACATAATTGACTGTATTTTATAAAATATAGTCAGTCAAGTAACGCAATTTATAATAACATGATCATTAAAAGAGAGGTTTATTCTCAATTAATTAAAAAAATAAAAAATGGAAAAGTGGTGATTCTTTATGGTCCCCGACAGGTAGGGAAGACTTTTTTATTAAAAAAAATAGAAAAAGATCTAAATAAAAAAGAGAAAATCCTATTTTTAAATGGAGAAAGTATGGTGGTCCAGGATAAGCTTTCTGAAAGGGTCCCAGAAAAACTTAAAAGTTTTTTAGGAAATAACTCTTTGCTCATTATTGATGAAGCGCATCAGATTCCAGAAGTAGGATTGACTCTTAAAATGATTATCGATTCCTTCCCAAATCTTAAAATTATTGTTAGTGGTTCTGCTTCTTTCACTTTATCTCAAAAAATAACAGAACCTCTTACTGGAAGAAAGACAACTATTTATCTTTATCCAGTTGCAGCACAAGAATTGATCAAGACGCAAGATAGTCGTTTTTATCACTCTATTCGAGATCGTCATATTATTTTTGGTGGATATCCTGAATTATTTATTCTCAAAAATGAAAAAGAACAAAAAGAACGTCTTTTTGAGTTGGTAGACTCATATCTTTTTAGAGAAATTTTAACCTTTAAGGAAGTCAAAGGGTTGAAAAAACTGCGCGATCTTTTAGTTTTGCTTGCCTTCCAAATTGGAAATGAAGTTTCTCTGACAGAACTTGGGAACAGTTTAGATTTAGCTAAGAATACAGTTGCCCGTTATCTTGATCTTTTAGAAAAATCATTTGTTATTATAAATATAAAAGGATTTAGCAGAAATCTAAGAAAAGAGGTTACAAAAACATCTCGCTACTATTTTTGGGATAATGGGATTAGGAACGCAATTATTAATAACTTTAACCCTCTTCATTTGAGGAATGATGTTGGAATGCTTTGGGAAAATTATTTAATAATTGAAAGAATAAAAAAACAAGCTTACAATTCAGTGTTTTCTAATAATTATTTTTGGCGCACCTATGATCAAAAGGAAATCGATTGGGTAGAAGAAAGAGAAGGTAAGTTATTTGGTTATGAAATAAAATGGGGTAAGGAAAAATCTAAAGCTCCTAAAGATTGGCAGAAAGCATATAAAAATTCTGAATATAAGCTTATAAATCAAAAAAACTTTTTAGATTTTATTATTTAGATGATTTTGAAAGTAGTTTATGGCTAAAATAATTAAAAGAACGCTATTGGAAAACGTTTTTTTAAATTAGGATATTTTTTTATCTTTATTTGAGCTAAACAACCTTGTAAAAATTTTTAGAATCCTATTTAAAATTTTATATTTTTAAGATTAGAAAAAATAAAACCTCATTCAAACAAGAGCAAAAAGCATTTTAAAAGTAAAGCAATATTAATGTTTTGTTAGATATTGCTATAATATTAATATAATGAAAGAAGAAAAACTAAAAAGGATAAGAGACGAAGTTATTAATTGTAAAAAATGTTCTTTATATAAAACAAGAACATTGCCTGTTGTTGGTCAAGGAAACCATGATGCTAAGATCATGTTTATTGGAGAAGCTCCTGGAGCTAATGAAGACAAAACAGGAATTCCTTTTTGTGGTAAATCGGGAAAATTTTTAGATGAGATGCTTAATAGGGCAGGAATTAAAAGAGAAGATGTTTATATCTGTAATTTATTAAAATGTAGACCTTCTAATAATAGGGATCCTTCTAAAGAAGAATTAGAGGCTTGTATTCCTTATTTAGAAAAACAAATTGAAATTATTAAACCTCAGGTTATATCTTCTTTGGGTCGCCATTCTATGAATTTTTTAATGAAAAAATATGGGTTAGAAGATCAGATAGATTTAATTAGTAAAATCCATGGAAAAGTTTTTAAAATTAACAGTATTAAGCTAGTTCCTCTTTACCATCCAGCAGTAGCGGTTTATAATTCCAACATGAAAGATGTTTTAATAGAAGATTTTAAAATTCTTAACAATATTTAATTTGTGGTAATATTAAAGTATGAAAATAGAAGAAATCAAAAAAAGAATAACTCCTATCTTGAAAGAATACGATGTTAAAAAAATGTCTGTTTTTGGTTCTGTGGCTAGAGGAGAAAATAAAAAGAATAGTGATATTGATATTTTAATTGACTTTAAAGGTAAAAAAACCCTTTTGGATTTAATTAGCTTAGAAAATTCTTTAGAAGAAATATTAGGAAGAAAAGTAGATCTTTTAACTTATGGGTCTATTCATCCTAAGTTACGTAATCTTATTTTAAAAGATCAAAAAATTATTTATGGAAAAAGAAGTTAAGTTTTTTTTAGAACACATTAGAGAAAATATCCAAAATATTGAAGAGTTTGTTGAGGGTTTTTCTGAAGAGGATTTTTCTAGAGATATTAAAACTCAAAGTGCTGTTATGAGAAAAATAGAAATTATAGGAGAAGCAGTTAAAAACATATCTTCTAGTTTAAAAAAGAAACATCCAGAAGTTAAATGGAAAGAATTAGCTGGTATGAGAGATAAACTCATTCATCATTATTTCAGTTTAGAAATGAGTGTCGTTTGGAATACTGTTAAAGAAGATATTCCTATTCTTAAAGAGCAGATTAATAAGATTTTAAACTCTTTAGAATAAGAATGTCTCTTTCTATTGGAATTATTGGTTTACCCAACGTTGGAAAATCTACTTTGTTTCAAGCCTTGACTAAAAAACAAGTAGATTGTTCTAATTATCCTTTTTGTACAATTGATCCTAATGTTGGGATAGTAAAAGTCCCCGATCAAAGATTAGACCAACTACATCAACTTAACCTTTCTTCTGAAAAAATACATACAACAGTTCGGTTTGTTGATATTGCTGGTTTAGTTAAGGGGGCTAGCGAAGGAGAGGGACTAGGAAACAAGTTTTTAGCTAATATTAGAGAAGTAGAGGTTATTCTTTATGTCTTACGTTGTTTTCAGAATGAAAAAATTACTAACCTTCAATCTCAAATTAATCCTTTGAAGGATAAAGAAATACTAGACACAGAAATGATTTTAAAAGACTTAGAAACTATTAGTAAAAGAGTGGAGGTTTTAAAAAAAGAATCTCGGTCGAAAGATAAAGAAATAATTGAAGAATTAAAAACTATTCAAAAAGCTCAAAGTATTTTAGAAGAAGGGGATCTTTTAAATGAAATTACTTGGGAAGATGAAGAAAAGAAAATATTAAAAGGTTATCAATTATTAACTTTAAAAAAGAGATTATATTTATTAAATGGAGGAGAAGAGGAAATTGATAAAGAGATTATTAAACAATTTAAAGAAAAGGAGTTACTATTTTTAATTATTGATATTCTTACTGAGGGAGAGGCTTTAGAAATGGATTTAGAAGAAAGAAAGTCTTTAGGATTACCTTCTGATTTGAAAATTGAAAAACTAATTCAAAAATCTTATCAATTGCTTAATTTAATTACTTTTTTTACTCTTGGAGAAAAAGAAACTAGAGCTTGGACTGTGAAGAAAGGCTCAACTACTCCTCAAGCTGGAGGAGTGATTCATAGTGACTTTAAAGATAATTTTATTAAAGCAGAAGTAATTAATTGGAAAGAATTAGTTGAAGCAGGAAGTATTGCTCATGCTCGAGAAAAAGGGTTAATTCGTTTAGAGGGAAAAGACTATTTGGTTCAAGACGGAGATGTTATTAAAATTAAGATTGGCAGTTGATTATTGTTTAATTTTAAATTACAATTAAGAATAAAAATAATTAAATTAACATGGCATTGAAAAAAATTATTAGAGATTTTGTTTCAGAGGAAGAAAGAGATTTTAGTTTTAAAATTGGTCAAACTCTTGCCTCTTCTTTGGCTGGTTTTGTGGTCGGGGCTATTGTAGCTACAATTATTTTAGTAACTGGCTATATCGTTTTTGCTTGTGAGACTATTAAATTTTAATAGCATCTTTAACTTTAAATTGGCCTATCTGAGTTCTTCTTAATTCTTTTATGGTGGCTGGTAATTTTAATCTTTGACCTATCTCTTCAGCTATTGACCTAATATAGGTCCCACTTTTAACCTTTAATTCAATATTAATAACATAATAATCATTTTCTGGATAATGATTTTTTAATTTAATCCAGAATATTTCCATTTCTTTTTGAGGGGGGTTTATTTTATTATAATCTTTCTTTCTGGCTATTTTATAAAGAGGTTGTCCTTTTACTTTAACAGCTGAAAAAATAGGGACTGGTAATATTATCTTACCAGTCATTTCTTTAATATTTTCTTTAAGTTTTTTAATGTTTATTTTATTGACTTTTTGTTTTTTTATTATTTTTCCTTCTAAGTCTCCAGTAGTTGTTTTTTGACCTAATAGGACTGAAGCCTGATAAACCTTATTTAATTTAATAAGGTTTTTTAATTCTTTTGTTCCCTCTTCTATTCCAATAATCATTAAGCCTGTTGCTAGGGGATCTAATGTGCCAGAATGGCCCATTTTTCTTTTCTTGTACATCTTTCTTAAAACACGAATAACATCAAATGAGGTTATCCCTTTTGGCTTATCTACTAAGATTATTTTTTCCATTGTTTTATTCTATCAATTATTTTCTTTTTTATATAATTTTCGTTATAATTATCTAATATTAAATAAATTTTTAAAAAAATGGAAAAAGGACATTATCCTCTAATTAGAACCATTTATCTTTATTTGTTTGCTTTGGTTGGATTAATGATTGTAATAGTAGCTGGCATTAGAGCTTTTACAATGGGATTAGAGGTTTTTGTTTTTAAAGATATAGACAAACAAACAGAAATTAATTATAGTCGTCCAGTTTCAGTTAATTATATAGAAAGTTTAGGAAAGGTTGAGGAAGATGAATCTTTTACTGAATCAGAAAGAGAGGCAATTAGAAATTGGCTATCAGACTATGAAAGGTGGAAAGAGGAGAGTGAAGAAATTAATCATGTTAGTGTTCAGCGTCAAAAAGAAGGAGCTTCAATTATAGCCAGTATAGTTGTCGGGCTACCTCTTTATCTTTATCACTGGTCTGTTATTCAAAAAGAATCTAAAAAAGAAAAATAATTTTTATGGATTTTTTAAGGTTATTTATTATTGTATTTTTATCCTTTATTCTCTGTTTTAACCTTACAAGAGCTGGAACAGATGATATTTTTTCGGGTTTTGCCTGGTCAGATAATATTGGCTGGATTAGTTTTAATTGTACGAATCAAAGTGAATGCGCAACTTCTGAGTACGGCGTGACTTATGATAGTAATGGTAAATTAAGTGGCTTTGCCTGGTCAGATAATATTGGCTGGATTAGCTTTAAAGAAGAGAATTTAACAGGATGTCCTTCTGGTAGCTGTATCGCTACAATAGATTTAAATAGTTATGTTTTATCTGGTTGGGCTAGAGCATTAGCGCATGGCGATGGTTGGTCGGGATGGATTAGTTTAAATTGTGGAGACTCTGATGTTTGTTCTACTTCTAATTATTTTGTCCAAAGAAATGTTGATACCCAGTTATTAGAAGGATACGGTTGGGGAAGTGATGTTGTTGGTTGGGTAGATTTTAGTGAGGTAATAACTTATGGGGGAGATGATGATCCTCCCGCCTCTCAAATTACAAGTCCTCTAGCTGGGGCATGGTTTTCTAGTGGTTTTGATGTGGCAGTTACAGATGAAGACCTTGATTCAGGTTTAGATTCTGATACTTGTGAGTACAGGATTATTAATTATCCTTCTGGAGGAGGCGATATTGTTTCTGATTGGCAGTCTAGAACTTGCAATTCTAGTTTTTCAGTTCCTGTTGGAGTAGAAGAAGATCCTTTAGGATGTGGTTATCAAGGAGAAGGCTCTTGTGCTGTTTATGTTAGGGCAACAGATAATGCTGGCAACACCTCTGTTCCAAGTGAGGCGGATGGTTCTATTAAGGAATATAATATAGACTGGGAAATTCCTGAAGTTGGAAAGTTATATGATGCAGATGACCCTAATGCTGAAGAGCCAATTACAGTAATAGAAGGAGAAACCTATACTTTGCGGGCAGCTGTGACTGACAATGTTAAGTCTCATTCTTGTGGGCTTTATATTGATGGGACATATCAATCAGACTACAATGTTTCTTTTGTGGAGTCTTGTACTACTGATTGTATTGCAACAGTTGATTATCAATTTATTGGTTCTGGAGAAATTTATAATAATTATATGGCTTGTAGGGACTGGGCAGATAATAGAACTTCGGGTGAGCCAACGACCTATTTCTCTGTTACTCCGTCTGAAAAACCTGTTATTACTGACACGTCTTCTTATTCTGCTCACTGTAGCACTCCAGAAACAGAATGTACGAGTCAATATGATTGTTGTGTAGACTATCTTACTCAAGAAAATTGTTGTATTAAATTTAATGTTGAAGCTTATGATCCAGACGACTTAACTTTAAGCTATGAATGGTCTTTTGGAACTGGGGAAGGGAGTTCTTCTGAAAAAAGCCCTGCTTACAATTATAATAATTCAGGTACTCATACGGTTGGGGTTACAGTTACCAATACAGAAGGAAAAAGTAGTACTACGACTATGGATATTGTTGTTTATGATCCAACCCTTGCCGTGAACTTAAGTGCTGATCCTTCTTTTGGTTCTGGATCTCTTGAAAATGTTGATTTAAGAAGTATTGTGACTGGAACAATGTTCGGAACAATTAATTATAAGTTTGACTGTACTAGTGATTCAGTTTGGGATAAAGAAGTTAGCGGAACATCAACTGATGATTATACCGCTTATGATCTTTGTAACTACTATGATATAGGAGAATATACAGCTAAAACATTTGTTGAAAGAGGGATTGGTAATATCGAGGATACCGCTGTAATCAAGGTTGAAGGCGACTGTGATTCTGGAAGTACAACCACTTGTACCACTAAATATGGGTGTAGTACAACTATTACTTGCCAGGAGGATGGGACTTGGCCTGAGTGTGTTGACGAGGAACAGGAATGTTATGTCGGTGATACTCAGGACTGTGGAACAGGAGGAGAGCAAGAATGTACTTCTACTTGTGTTTGGGGAGACTGTATTGGAGAAGGAGAATGCACCTCTGATTTAGATTGTTATTGTCCTCTAGATGGCTGTAAGTCTGGAGATTATTATGATTATCCTACTTATGGTGAATGTGACGAGAATTATATGTGTGATATAGGGACTGGATCAGGAGAGCCTTGCGAACCAGTCATTACAGAAAATCATGAAGATTGTAATAATCCCCCAGTTTGTAATATTTTAACAGCTGATCCTAGCAGCGGGGTAGGGCCTCTAAGTGTTAATTTAGTGGCTGACTGTGCAGATACTGATGGTAATATTATTGAATATGAGTTTACTTTTGGGGATGGAATTTTAACAACCATAAGTTCTTCTAGTACTAATCATACCTATGAGTCTGAGGGTAATCCGGGAGATGAGGTTGTTTATAATGCTCAAGTAAGAGCTCTAGATGATGATTATAGTTGGTCTACTGATAATGCGACAACATCTATTACGGTTACCAAAAATACTCCACCTGAAGCTGCTCTTGGCTGTGATAGTAGTGAATGTGGAATAGGGTCTAGCTGTGACATTCAAGGAACTAGTATTTGCTATAATCGTAATTGTAAATTTTATTTTACTAATGAATCAACAGATGCAGACTCTACTGACCAAGACATGAAAAATCATATTGTAGAGTCGACCTGGTCTATCTTTTATTATGACGACGAACCATATGCAGACCCTTTTGTTACCTATGATAATGCCACTACTAGCCTTCAATTACCCTCTGGCATGATTGGAAGCACGGACTACTATGTCTTGTTAGAAGTTGAAGATGCGGTGGGGGCAACTGCCACAACAACAGCAAATTTTTATATGAGGCAAGATACAATTGCAAGTTTCAAGTGTTCTTTAGACCCTAGTGCAGAAAAACCAGAAGAATCTTGGGTAAGTTGTGACGGATTAAATGTAACAGAAGGAGAAACAGTTTTCTTTAGAGATGAATCAGAGGGTTCAGAGACAGCTAGTGGTGAA
>CAZJSP010000017.1:0-11490 GCA_964548875.1 uncultured Candidatus Saccharibacteria bacterium
TGATGGCATCGAGAAAATCAAAGAACTTATTCAAGAAGCGGAAGAAAAATAAATTATGAAAAAAACAATTGAAACCATTAAAAAGAATTGGGTTGTCGGATTATTGGGTGGATCCTATTTAATTATTTATTTGTGGCAGAATCAAATTAGTAGTTTTTTGTCTTCAAATACAACCCAGAAATTAATTGGAGAGGCTATTTATCAGGGTTGGTTAGGATTAGTTGATTATCTTTCTGCTCATGTTCTTTTTTGTTTAGTTCCAGCATTTTTTATTGCAGGGGCAATTAATAGCTTAGTTGATTCTCAGCAAGTTCTTAAATATTTATCTGGTAAAACAAAAAAAGGATTATCTTATTTAATTGCTGTCACAGCTGGCTTTTTAATTAAAGTATGTTCCTGCACTATTTTACCTCTTTTTGCAGGTATCTGGAAAAAAGGAGCAGGATTAGGAATTGCCACCACCCTTCTTTATGCTGGTCCCGCCTTTAATATTGTTACTATACTTTTAACTGGTCAAAGGCTGGGTTGGGGGTTTAGTTTGGTAAGATTTATTCTTTCAGTTTCTTTTGCTGTTTTAGTTGGTTTAATTATGGAGGGGGTTTTTGGTAATGGTCGAGAAGACGGAGAAATTAAAATAGTCAAACAAGATTTGGATCAGCTTCAAGGTAAAAAAAGCCTTTGGTTTTGGGGGGTATTAGTTGCAATCTTATTGGCTGGGACAGCTCCAATTAGTAGCCAACTCAGAAACTCTTTAATTTTACCTTTAATTTTCATTCAATTAGTAATGTCTTTTAGTTGGCTATCTAAACAAAAAAGACGAGCTTGGTGGAACGAAACAATAAAAATTACTAATCAAATTGTTCCTTTATTGTTAGTTGGTGTTTTTCTAGCTTCGGCAATTACTGAAATAATATCTGAAGAACAGTTCCAAGCCTTAACAGCCAATAATCTTATTACTAATTTTGCTGCTGTTTTGTTTGGCGCTTTGGCTTACTTCCCAGCCTTAGTAGAAGTTCCAATTGCTGAGAGTTTTATGAGGCTTGGTATGCATAAAGGGCCAGTTATGGCCTACCTTTTATCTGACCCAGTTCTTTCTTTACAGGGAACTTTAATAATTGCTAAACTTATTGGCACAAAGAAAACATTGGTTTATATTGCTTCGATTGTAGTTTTAACTACTTTAGCAGGTTTAATTTATGGATTATTTTAATGAAAAAGAAAAATTTAAAATTTAATAAATTTCATGGCGTGGATCGAGAAAAGATCCAATGGAATCCAGAAATAGATGAATCAAAGTGCATTGGTTGTGGTTTGTGCTCTACTACTTGTGGGAGAGGTGTCTATAAATTTGATTATAAAAATAAAAAAGCAAAAGTAACTAATCCGAATAACTGTATGGTTGCTTGTCAAACTTGTGCTAACTTATGTCCAGTTAAAGCAATTAGTTTTGCTAAAGATGATAAAACTAGGGAAAAAGCACAAAAAATAGTAAAAGATTTTGATATTTTACCTAAAGTTAGAAAAGAACTAGAAGATAAAAAAGAAGAATTGAAATATTGATAAAATTTTACATAATAATTAAAAATAAATTATGACAATATTTAAAAAAATAACCTTAATTTTTCTAGGAATTATTATTTCTTTTGGTTTTCTCTTTGGAGCAGAAAACGCTTTTGCCAGTGAAAAAGTGAATATTTATTTCTTTTGGGGAGAAGGGTGCCCCCATTGTTCTAAAGAAAAACCTTTTTTAGAGAAAATGGAAGAAAAATATCCAGAAGTTAAGGTTTATGATTTTGAAATTTGGAACAATAGTGAAAATAGATCACTGCTTGTTGAAACTGGTAAAAAGTTAAATGTTAATATTTCAGGAGTTCCCTTTACTGTTGTTGGTGAAAAACATTTTACGGGTTGGTTAAGTGAAGCGACAACAGGCAAGGAAATAGAAGATGCTATTCAATGTGCCCTGGCAAGTGGTTGTGAAGATCCGGTTGGTGATATTTTATTCCCTAATCAAAAAGGAGATCAGGGTCAAGATTCTTGTGGGTGCGAAGAAGAATCTTCTGGTATTCCTTCAGAAATAGAATTAGCTTTTATTGGTAAGATAAGTCCTAGCGACTTCTCTTTACCAGTATTAACAGTTATTCTTGGAGGAATAGATGGATTTAATCCATGTGCTATGTGGGTTCTATTATTTTTAATTAGTTTGCTTTTAGGAATGAAAGATAAAAAGAGACGTTGGATTCTGGGAACAGCATTTATTGTTGCTTCTGCCTTTGTTTATTTTCTTTTCATGGCAGCTTGGTTAAATTTAATTTTATTCCTTGGTGTTATTGTTTGGGTAAGAGTTTTAATTGGCTTATTGGCCTTAGGTGGAGGAGGATATAACTTAAGAGAGTTTTTTGTTAATAAAAAAGGTGTTTGTAAAGTAACAGGTGGAGAAAAAAAACAAGTTGTTTTTGAAAAATTAAAAGAAATTACTCAAAAAAAGAACTTTTTATTTGCTTTAATAGGAATTATTCTTTTAGCTTTTGCTGTTAATTTAGTAGAAGCTCTTTGTTCTGCTGGACTACCAGTTGTTTTTACTCAAATACTTACCTTAAGTAATCTTTCTATGGGAGAATATTATGCTTATATGCTTTTATATATCCTTGTTTTCATGGTTGACGACTTAATTGTTTTTTTCGTAGCAATGAAAACTATGGAATTAACAGACATTAATGCTAAATATAGTAAGGCTTCTCATTTAATTGGGGGCGCTTTAATGATAATTATTGGTCTATTAATGCTCTTTAAACCTGAGCTCTTAATGTTTGGTTAAATGAAAAGCAATATTATTATTACAACAATCTTATTTCTTTTAGTTCTAGCTTTTACTTTCTTTTATTTTTCTCCTAATAAAGCAGAAGATTCTTCTATAAATAATGAACAGTCTTCTCAAGAGTTTATTTATTTTTATGGTGATGGTTGCCCAGCTTGTCCAAGCGTTACAAATTATATTGATCAAAACAGGATTCAAGATAAAATTTCTTTAGCAAAGAAAGAAATTTATAATAATCAAAACAATGCTCAATTGTTAAGAGAGAAAGCAGAGATTTGTAATTTAGACCATATAGCTGTTCCTTTTCTTTGGAACGGTGAAGATTGTTTTATTGGGTTTAATGGCATTATTAATGCTTTAGAGCAAGAGATTAATGAATAAATTATTTCTTTTCTTATTTTTTGGTTTTATTTTTGCTGAAAAAGTTTCAGCTGTTTGTCCAATTTGCACAATAACAGTTGGAGCTGGGGTTGGACTTTCCCGTTGGTTGGGTATTAGTGATCCTATTATTGGCTTATGGTTAGGTGGTTTTATTGCTTCAATGATTAGTTGGACAGATAGTAAATTAAAAGAAAAAAAGATTAATTTTAAAGGAAGATCTTTTCTTGTTGTTGTTTCCTATTATGTTTTCTTTATTACTCTTCTTTATTCTTTAGGAATTATTCATAATCCAATTAATAGTCTATGTTTTTGTGAACTGGATGAGTTATTATTTGGAATAATTGCTGGAAGTGTTACTTTTTGTTTCGCTTCGGCTTGGTATGTCTATCTTAAAGAAAAGAACGATAATAGAGCTTATTTTCCTTTTCAGAAAGTTGTTATGCCTGTTTCAGCCTTATTATTTTTAAGTCTTATTTTTTATTTATTAATCTAATAAAAAAATGAAAAACAATAACGAAAATCCTATAAAAAACTTAAATGAGTTTATTAAAAAGGTAGATGATATGAAAAAGCAAGACAAAATGGACCTGTCTTCTGATCAAGATTTAAGTATTGCTATTATGAATTTAATCTCAATAGAAGAACATTTCTTTTTTACAGGAGCAAAAACTCAAAAGAATGAGCATTATGATATGATTAAAGAGGTTAGAGAAATTAGAAAAACTTTGTTAAAGAAAATTATTAAAGAATATGAAGGAGAGGTTTGGTGTATTTCCAAACATCTTTTAGCTGCTTCAATGAGACTAATGGAAGTTGGAACTAAGCAGCTAGGAATGGATAAGAAAAAAGAAGCTTATGATCTCTTTGATAAAGCTTATAATCTTTATTCTCTTTTCTGGGGGTTAAACATGAAATTATTAAATGTTGATAATATTAAAAAAATAGACGATCAAGCTTTAAATAAACAAGATAAAGAAAAGAAAGGCTTTATGGGAAAATTAGGAGATTTAATTAAAAAAGCAATTGATTGTTGCATTGAATGAAACCAAATGATTAAAAAAATAACTCAAAAAACCTTATTGATTTTTTTATTAGTAAGTGGCCTTATTTTTGTCTTTAATAAAGAAGTCAGACAATTTACCACTGCTTTTCTTTTGAAAAAAGAAAAAATAATTATTGGTGCATGCCCGACCTATCACTGGATAGAAGAAAAAATAGATTTAAATAAATATGAATTTATTCCGACTACTTCTACAGATCAAAGCTTAATTCTTTTAGGAAGCAAGCAGGCAGACATTGTTTTATCTGGGAGAACACTAAAACCAAACGAACCTAGTTTTGATTTCTTGGTTATTGGTGAAGGCTATTCTTTTTTATCTGATAAGGGCTTTCTGGTTTATTATCACGAACTAGATAAATATAATATTTATACTGATTTAGATGTTGAATTAGTTAAAAATGACCTTTCTATTGAAAAGATAGAAAAAGTTGATGATGTCTACGATTATTTAGAAAAAGGAATTGTAATTACTTCTTGGGAGAATACAGACTATTCTCGAGTCGAAATAGTTCATGTTTTAAAAAGTAGTGGAGAAAGACTGGAATTATCTAGAAGACCAGTAATTTATTGTTCTGAATCATGCTCCGATGATGTTCAAGAAATTAAAAGTTTTCTAAATTCAATTTAATATTTCCTTTTTAATCTTATCTCAATTAATAGCTCTAAACATATATCTTATCCGAACCATTAGTTCGAGGAGACTCGTTAAGGTTATTTGATTTATAGTTTTGAAAGACTTAAAATGAAGTAATTTATTATTAGTTTTAATTTTAATAATGTGACTATCAAAGAAATACAAGAATGGGAAAAAGACTTTTCAAAAAGAAAAGGGTTACCCCCAACAAACAAATCAGACTCTTATGAAGCTATGATTGTTGGTTTTTTGAAGCTATCAGAAGAGGTCGGTGAGTTATCAGAAGCTATTTTACGTAAACAATATGATGAAATACCCGCTGAAGTAGCGGATATTTTGATTTTTGCTTGTAAAATAGCAAAAATAACTGAAGACTATTTTGATCAAGAATCACTTTCAAAAGAATTAGAAAAAAAGATTGATTATGCCGAGCAAAGGGAATATGATAAATCTTCTGAAGACCTGACTAAACCCAAGGGTAGTTTTAAAAATTGGAAAAATCAAGAATAAAAACAATAAATAGTAATACATGTTTATATTTCTTTAACAAAAGAACAGAATTCAAAATAATTTAGGCAAACATCTTTGCAAAGAGGTGTTTTTATTTTTAAAAAGTAATAGTACGACAGTGCAATCTGTGTTAATATTTAATAATGACTAAACAAATTGAAACAGAAAGAAGGTTTTTGCTTAAAAAGCTTCCAAAGGACTTGGAAAAGTTTTCTTGTCATATTATTGAAGATTTTATGTTAAAAACAAACGAACCACACCCCCATATACGCTTACGTAGAAAAGGAGACAAATTTCTTTTAGTTAAAAAATACCCTAAAGATAATCAAAATAAGCTACAGATGGTAGAAGAAACCATCACTTTAAATGAAATTGAATTTAATGCTTTAAAAAAGAATGATTATACTAAACAGAAAAAATGGAGATTTAATTATATTTTTGAAGGACAAAACACGGAAATAGATATTTGGACGGATGATTTAAAGGGATTAGCTATTTTTGAAATTGAATTTGAAAATAAAGATTTAGCTGATAAGTTCGAAATGCCAAACTTTTGCCTTAAAGATGTTACAAATGAAGAATGGCTGGCTGGCGGTATGTTATCAGGGAAAAAATATAGTGATATTAAAGACAAACTAGAGAAGTTTAATTATAAGCCTATTGTTTTAAAGGGTTAATTAAAAAAACAACAATAAATATGGGAGAACAAAAAAAATATTCAATAGTTGTTAATGCTTTAGTAGTTAAAAATAACAAAGTTTTATTAGCTAAGAGATCAATGAGAGAGAAACATGTTCCTGGATTATGGTCTCCTCCGGGCGGGAAAGTTGAAGAAACGGGAGTTTCTTGGAACGCTCTTCAAAAAACAGCCAAAAGAGAGGTAATGGAAGAAACAGGTATTGAAATTAAAGATAAAATGTTTCTTTTGATTAATAACACTTTTGAGCATTACGAAGATGGATTGTTGGTGATGGCTATCACCTTTCTTTGTTTTTATAAAAAAGGAAACCCCGAACCGCTAGAAGACACTGTTGATGTACAGTGGGTTAGCGAAGAAGAAATAAGCGAATATGAATTTACTCATTCTAATGTTAAGAACTATGTTGTAAAAGGATTCGAAATGCTTAAAAACAACCCTGAACTATACTGATACTTTATTTTCTTTAATACCAAAATGCTCTTTAAGAGGTTTGAATAGCTATATATATTTGTTTTTTAAAAAATGATACAACAATCTAATAATATTGCTAAAATTTTATGGAAAAAATAGCTAATTTTTTAAATAAATTAGAAAAAATAAAAAAGATTCAAAGATTTGCTAGTGTTAAAAATAAATATAGCCGATTCTATTTGCTTAGATAAAGTTAAAGAATTGAGAAAATTTATTGAAATTGAGAAAATGATATCTATTGATAATGAAAAAGAGAAGCAGAAAGCTAAGCAAGAATGTCTTGATTTGCTTAATTATTTATCTCCGAACAGCATGATTACGAACAAGAAATATGGAAACTTAATTCAAGAGATTATGAATGAGAGGAAAACAAGCTAAAGTTTTTAATTGTTTTGGTGAGTCTAAATGTGTTTTGTCCTCTTATTTATGAGACCTAAAAGATCTATTTAAAACGTAGGACTAGAATGGTTTCAGATATTAATTGACAAAGGCTGATTTAATTTCAGCTTTTTTATTATTTTAAGTGCTTTTAAAACACTTTTCTCTTTATCTTTAATTTCTAAAATTAAATCACACTTAACCCCCTTGATTATTTTTAAAAATTTCTTAAATTCTTTCTCATTAAGAGTTTTTGCATGAGCCCCCCTTCTTTTTGTTGGGTCTTGTGAACTATAATGGATAACAGGCAAACCGTCTCTATTCCAAGTTTTATTAGCTTTAATAATATCTTTTTTTAAATTATTATTTTTATTCTTGAGCTTGTAGTGAAAAACATCAATAGTAATTGGTATTTTTATTTTTTTATTAATTTTTAAACAATCTGTAAGACTATAAGATCTTTCATCGTTTTCGATAACAAGTCTTTTTTTAATAGAAATAGGAAGCTTTTTATAGTTTTTAATAAATCTTTTAATAGCTTTTTCTTTATTGTTATAAATACCTCCCACATGAATATTAATTTTTGCAGAATAATTTAAACCTAAAGAGTTTAAAAAATCATTATGATACTGAAGCTCTTTAATTGTTTTTTTAATAACTTTTTGATTTGGAGAATTTAAAATAGTAAAAGGTCCTGGATGCATTGTAATTCTAATATTGTTCTCTTTAATAAAATTGCCAATTTTCTTAAATTCTTTCTTAAATTCTTCTTGCCAATTAAAATCACAAATTTTATGAGATGCGAAAGGTATAATTCCTGAACCAATTCTAAAAAATAAAATATTGTTTTTTAAATTATAATTTAAAATCTTTTCTAAGCACTCAAGATTAGATTTTATTTTCTTTTTTAGTTTTTTAGATGAATAGGATTTTAAACGAAATGTAGAAGAAGGAGTACAATCTACGCTATAATTTAATCCTGCATAACCAATTCTCATAATTTTTAACAATACTATTTACTCTTAATTTAAGATTTTTTTAGTAGACAAATATTTTAATTAGCTGGCCAAGGTAAAACTTTAAAATAATACAAGACAAAACCAATCCATAATGTTAGACATAAATAAAGGGAGACCCATCCTTTTGATAAAGGAAAAACTTTAGCAAAACCGTTGAATTTATCTTGATACCATTGATAATATGGCTTTTGCCAAGCCAAAATAACAGCTCCAATACTATCTATTAAAAGAACATAAAAAATAATAGCAAAAAAATTAAGCATTTTTTAATTAGTAGCTATTTTGATAGTTTTTTAATAAGCTCATGAGCCTCTTCAGCCGAATCAACTAGCTGGAAAATTTCTAGGTTTTGTTTTTTTATTGCTTTGTTTTTTAGATAAACTTCAGATTGAAGCCAATCAAAAAGAGGTTGCCAATATTCTTTGCCGACAACGATAACCGGAACATTTTGAGCGGTTTTTTTAGTTTGGATTAAGGTAAGCATTTCAAAAAATTCATCTAGAGTCCCAAATCCTCCCGGAAAGAAAACATAGAATTTTGCTGAAAAAGAAAGAATTAATTTTCTAGTAAAGAAATAATGAAAGCTAATTCCTCTTGTAATATATTTATTCCTTCTTTCTCTGTTTCCAGGCAGCTGAATATTAATTCCTACTGATTCGCCTTTTGCTTCAGACGCTCCCCTATTAGCTGCTTCCATAATACCAGGACCACCTCCTGTTACGATAGAATAACCGTCTTTTGCTAATAGTTTTCCTAATTTTCTAGCTTCTTTATAGTAATGGTTGTCAGAATCAAAACTAGAGGAACCAAAAACAGTAATGCTTTCTTTTAAATCAGCTAAGAAATCAAAACCATCAATAAGCTCGGCCATTATTTTAAATATTTTCCACTGAAATGTTTCTCTAAAGTCCTCCTCAACTGGAGGTAGTTCTGGATCAGGATAAAGATTTTTTTCTTTTCTTTTTTTATTCATTTTTTGTTTTTACAATATTAACTCCGCTACTTGCCCCAATAATATCTGCTCCGGCATCAATCATCATTTTTGCATCTTCGAAATTTCCAATTTTAGCGGAAGCTTTAATAAGAAGGCCGGGAGCTGACTCTTTCATTATTTTGACATGAAGAGCTTTTTCTTTTAATTGTCTTTTTTCTAAAGGATCTTTTTCAGTAGCACTTTTAACGCAAATTGCTCCCGACTCTTTTACTATTTCTGAAGCTTTTTTAATTTCTTGATCTGTTAAAAATCCTGAACCGATAATTACTTTGGTTGGTAAAATTTTAGATATTTCAGTTAGGTCTTTTAAAACCTTGTCATATCTTTCATGTTTTAAATCAACAATATTCATAACTACATCGAGTTCATCAGCTCCATCTTCTTTGGCTTTTTGACAGGCTTTAATTCTATCTTCATGAGAACTTAATCCCATTGGAGGGTCTATTAAAACAATAACTAGCATATCTGTTCCTTCTAACTCTTTTTTAACAAGACCAACCCACTTTGGCCTAACATCAACACCTCGGAAACCATATTTTTTGGCTTCATCGCAAGTTTTTTTAATATCTTCAGCTGTAGCCTGAAGATTAATATTGGTATGATCAATTAGTTTAGCTATATTCATTTTGTTTTTATTAATTAAATAATTAAGACTATTATAACATCTTTTAGTTAAAAATTAAGGCTCTTTCTTAATTTCATAAATAAAATCTTTAATTCTTTTTTTGTGTTTGAATTTAACAAGGAGGTTAATTCTCTTTCCTCCAGAGGTTTCTATTATGATATGAGGAGAATAAAAAATATCTAAATAAACAGAAGCAATTTTATCAATAGGAATTGTTTTTTCTCCAACCAAACCAAAAAAAGGACAATATGATAAATACTGAGGATAAATTTTTACTTTTGAACCTAAAAAAGAAGTTTGAAATAGAGGCTTCATAATTGACAATTTAGTTGTTTATCTTATATAGTAACTCTATAAAAATAATTATACAATTCAATGCCTTACAAAAGAACAAAAGCAACCGTTTTTAGAAAAAAAAGAGGAAGTTGGACTAAGGTGAAAACCTGCAAGAGCGCTAAAAAAGCCAAAACAATGGTTGAAAGATTTAACAAGAAAGAAGAGGAGGCTAAAAGAAGATAGCTATTTTCTTTCGGTTAGTCCCGCTTTTAATTCAATTTTCTTGTCTCCTCTCAAGACTTTTAAATTCACAACATCTCCGATGTTGTGTTTTTGTAATATTCTATCCAAAGAATTTTCTTCATCTATTTTTTCTCCATCACAGGATAAAATAACATCATAAGTCTGTAGCCCTGCCTTATCAGCTGGAGAGTTTTTTACAACAGCCTCTTCTCCCAATCTTTCCCTTAAAATCATTGCTCCATAATCAACGGGTATTTTATTGGTACGAGCGGTTTTTTCGTTAAGAACAAAATATTTAATTCCTAAGAAGGGTTTTTTAATTTTTCCATATTTTTTAACTTCTTTTATGTCTTCTTTGGCATAGTTAATAGGGATTGCAAAACCAATATTCTGACTCCCCTTAATTACCGCTGTATTAACCCCTATAGCCTTACCCTGCATATTAACTAATGGGCCTCCGCTGTTACCGGGGTTAATAGCAGCATCTGTTTGAATTAAGCCCCTTAAACTAGTTGTTTGAGATATACCAGTATAAGCTTTTATTTTCCTACTTAGCCCAGAAACTATTCCTGCAGAAAGGGTGTCATCAAATTCTCCTAAGGGATTGCCAATAGCTACGACTGTTTCTCCTAATTCTGTTTTAGAAGAATCTCCTAATTCAAGATAGGGAAATTTTTTACCTTCTATTTTTAAAATAGCAATATCAATTAAGGGTTCTTTAGCTAATATCTTAGCTTTATATTTTTCTTTTGGACCAATAATTACCGTATAACTAGCAGAAGGATCTTTAATCACATGGCTACAGGTTAAAACAAGACCATCTGAAGAAATAATAAAGCCTGAGCCTCCCCCTATTTTAATTTGTTGTTTTTTACTGTTATCTTTTGGTAATAATAGTTCTTGAACGCCGAAAGGAAGCGAATAAAAATCTTCTATTTTAGGCAGATCTTTTGAAACCACAATAGTAATAACAGCCGGGCAGGCTTTTTTTGCTATTTTAACTATAGGAGATTTATTTTGCATTTTTATTTAAATTATTTTTAATTATTATAGCACTCTTAAATTTTTTTTAAAAAGTTATTGTAATTAACATTTTGTTTTGTTATTATATTCTTAATTTCGGGTTTGTCCCTGTAGTTCAACGGATAGAACGGCAACCTCCTAAGTTGCAGATGGAGGTTCAATTCCTCCCGGGGACACAGGGATAAAGTAGGGGCCCATGGCTCAGTTGGCTAGAGCGTCGGTATGGCATACCGAAGGTCGAGGGTTCAAGTCCCTCTGGGTCCACAAGTCTTTTAAAATTTTGGCAAAGTATTAAGATAATATTATGCCGCGGTAGCTCAGTGGTAGAGCATTTCTCTGAAAAAGAAAGGGTCGGTAG
>CAZJSP010000018.1:0-11280 GCA_964548875.1 uncultured Candidatus Saccharibacteria bacterium
ATAAAATCCCCGAAGTGTGGGTCGATCTCAAGAAGACCAGCTTCATCCCTGAAGGAAACCAAACAATAACAATAATAATATCATCAACCATATCAATAATAGTCCTGACTCTTCTCCTCTTCTCTTCTTTATCAATATTATTGGCTATCTTGTTTTCAAAAAATTTTTTTAAACAAGAAGGAAAAGATTTGTTAAAAATAATTGTTATTAATAAAATAACAAAGACTTTAATTCCAGGACTAATTAACCAAGAGATTATATTTTGAATTGTATTGTTAAGATCCATATTTTAAAAATTATATTATTGTTTATATTGTTATAGTTTTTAAGTTTTTTTTCAACTTTTAAAATTAAATAAAAAAGATTATAATAAAATTAGTAGCTTAACAGAGGTGATAAAAGCCGTAAAAGGATTTAACCGATCACAAAAAAAATTAATAAAAAAGAGAGACAAAAACCAATGCCAGCTTCCAAAATGCCACTCCACAAAAAGATTACAAGTCCATCACATAGTGCCTCGACACTATGCTTGGAAACATCTCAAGTGGAATATCGAGAAGATTAACAGCCTTTTCAATGCTATAACTCTTTGCCGAGACTGCCATAATTACATTCATAATGGTAAGAATGGCAAAGTTATTTATTGGAAAAATCAATATGATTTAGAGTTTCAAAAAACAGCTTACAAAAAAACTCTGAAATTTATTGAAGAAGAGGGTTTCTGTTATGTCTCTGAGAAATTTGAGCTTGTCACAATACAAGTAAACATTATTTAAATTAAAAAATAATGTTTTTTTATTAAAAAAAAAGAGCAAGATTTTTCTTGCTCAAGAAATAAAATTATTTAAATTGAAATTCTTTACGAAGTAATTTCCTAAAAACTACTCCATCAATTTTCTCTTCTTCGACTCTTTTTTCTATCTCGTGGATTTTTCCACAAAAGAAAAATTCTTTTGAGTCAATAACAACCCCAACTTTTAAAAAGAAACATGACTCTCCTTCTAAAGTCAGGCCGTTAACGAAGGACTTTAAATCTTCTAATCCGTCTTTATCTCCGCCGAAGAATTGTACCGAAACATTCATTTTTTTTCCTCCTTTTAATTGTATTCTTAATGAACCAATAAAAATACTACAACAGAATAACAATAAAATCAAATTGTTAATTTTTAGTATTTTTTCTATAATAACCCTAATGAAAATAAATACCGATTCTAAAATAATAGATGAAATTCTTAATCGAGGAACTATTGCCCAGATACTTCCTTCTAAAAAAGAATTTAAAGAAAAACTTTTAAGTGGTAAACGACTGAAATTTTATATTGGGTTTGATGCTACTGCTCCGGTTCTCCATTTAAGCCATGCTAAAAACTTTATGCTAATGGAAAGGTTTAGACAATTAGGACATGAAGTAATTATTCTTTTTGGAGATTTTACCGCTAGAATAGGAGACCCAACAGGCAAAGAATCAGCCAGACAGCAACTAACCAGAAAACAAGTTTTAGAAAACATTAAAGCTTGGAAGAAAATGATTAAGCCTTTAATGGATTTCGAAGACAAAAACAATCCTCCTAAAATAATGCATAATCACGATTGGCTATCCAAATTAAGCTTAGAAGATGTTATGGAATTGGCTAGTAACTTTACGGTCCAACAAATAATGGAACGAGATATGTTCCAGAAAAGATTAAAAGATAGGAAACCAATCTATCTGCATGAGTTTTTATACCCTCTTATGCAAGGATACGATTCAGTAGCCATGAACGTTGATGTAGAGGTCTGTGGAACAGATCAAATCTTTAACGCTTTAGCTGGAAGAACCCTTTTAAAAAAGATTAAAAATAAAGACAAATTTGTTGTTGCTTTAACCCTTATGGAAAATCCAAAAACTGGAGAATTAATGTCTAAAAGCAAGGGAATAGGGGTATTTATTAATGTCCCCGCTAAAGACCTTTATGGCCAGGTTATGGCTCAACCAGACGAAATGATTGAAATTTTATTTATTAATAATACTCTTCTCTCCCTAAAAAAAATTAAAGAAATAATGAAAAAGAATCCTAAAGACTCTAAAATGAAATTAGCTTTTGAAATTACTAAAATATTTCATGGAAATAAAAAAGCAAAAGAAGCAGAAAAAGAATTCATTGGTGTTTTTCAAGAAAATAAAAAACCAAACCAAATAAAAAAATTTAAAATAGATGAAGAAAAAATTAATATTGTTGATTTATTAAAAAAATCAGGACTAGCAAAAAGTAAAAGTGAGGCAAGAAGACTAATCCAACAAAAAGGAATTAAATTAAACGACAAAACTATAGAAAAAGAAAAAGAAATTAAAATTCCTAAAAAAGGAATTATTCTCCAAAGAGGAAAAAGAAGATTCAGGAAAATTACCCCTAAATAAAAATCGGCTCAAAAGCCGATTTCTATTTTTAAATTATTTCTTTTAAAGAAATGTTTTTATTTGAGAATTTTGAAATAATCCTTCAACAATTTCCTCAATTAATATTTCTGTCTTCTGTTCCACAATAACTTCTTTTATTTGAGATTGAGCCTCTTCAAAAGAGCTGTCCTTAAAAATTTCTTCATTCTCTTTATAATACTCTTCCATCTCTTCGCTATTAACTGTTATTTCTCTATCTTCTTTAATTTTTTCAAAATATTTTTCAAAAATAATTTCTTCTTTAATATCTTCCCTTAATTGTTCTCGGGTCATATCAGAATCCTTCAGGGCCTTCTCTAATTCTTCTTCAGAAGAAAATTGCTGAATAATTTGATTATATTGGTTCTCTACCTCCTGCTCTTTGACAATAACCCCTTCTCTCTCAGCATCTTGTAGAATAAGCTTGTTCCTGATCATGTAATACAAAATGTCTTCTTCCATAAAATCACTCCCCGCCCAAGCAAGCTGTTTTTCAAATTCTTTTCTATGAATTGGTTCTCCATTTATAGTGGCAACAACCTGTCCTCCTCTTAAAAAATAAAAATTAATTGTTGCAACAATTATTACTAAAAGGGAAATAATAACAAATGGATTTTTGAAAATTGAATATTTCATTCTTATTATTTTTATTTAATTTAACTATTATAATGATTTAACAACAAAACATTCAAAAGTCAATTAAGAATTAAACTTAATAAACAACATTTTCTCTAATTTCTTTTTGAAAATATCTAGATTAACTTTTGTTTTAGGAGAATAATCTTCTAAAACATCTTTAAATCTTAATTTTTTATCAGCTTTTTCTTTTCTAATGGCATCTATCTCTTGAATAAAGCAATCAATTTCCTCTGCCTCTTTTTTATCCATAGTCCAGTCTTGATTAGGCTCAGGCCAACCTGTTTGATGAATGCTTTTTTCTTCTATATCCCCCTCAAACATTTCTTGATAAATCTCTTCCGTCACAAAAGGAATAATTGGAGCATATAATTTAATAATATTAAACAGACAATAATAGAGGGTGTATTGAACAGCCTCTTTTTTAGATCTATGCTTAATCATTTCTAAATAATAATCACAAAATGTGGCCCAAAAGAAATCATCTAAAGTTTTTCTGGCCTTAGCGTATTCATATTTTTCAAAAAAACAAGTTGTTTTTTTAATAGTCTGATTTAATTCATTTAAAATCCATTTATCTTCTGGGTCTAAATTATATTTTTTTCTTTTAGGCTTAAAACTACCGATGTTCATAGAACAAAATTTAGCAGCATTCCAAATCTTAGTTACTAAATGTTTTCCTTTTTTTACTTCTCTTAATTCAAATCTATGATTTTGACCTAAAGTAGCCCCAGTGGCCCAATATCTAATCGCATCAGCCCCAAAATCATTAAGTAATTTGTTTGGTTCAACATAATTCCCTAATCTTTTAGATATCTTGTTTCCCTTCTCATCTAACCCATGTCCTGAAATCATAACGTCATGAAAGGGGGTATCGTTAAAATGGTAAAAAGACTTTACAATTGAATAAAACAGCCAAGTTCTAATTATTTCAAAAGCTTGAGGCCTTAAAGAATTAGGAAAGATTTTATCTTTTAGGTCCTTATTTTCAACCAACTCTCTAATAATAAAAGGAGTGCAAGATGAGGTTGCCCATGTATCCATCACACTTTCTTCAGGTTTAAACTTCTTGGATTCACACTGAGGGCATTTTTCTAAAGAAGGTTTCTTTTCAGTGGGATCTACAGGCAAATCTTCTTCTTTGGGAAGAATAATCTCTCCGCATTTTTGACAATACCAAACGGGAAAGGGAACGCCATAATACCTCTGTCTTGATATACACCAGTCCCATTTCAAACCATCAATCCAATCATGATAAATTATTTTCATTTTTTCCGGATACCAATTCAACCTTTCCCCCATTTCTATCAATTTATCTTTAATATCTAATATTTTAATAAACCACTGATCAGATGAAATAAACTCTACCGGAGTATTACATCTTTCATGAACATTAACCGTATGGTCAATGTTCTCCTGCTTAACCAACAATTTTTCTTGATCTAAATCTTCTAACATTTTCTCCCTTGCCTTTGCAATTCTTAGCCCCTTATATTTACCAGCTAATTCTGTCATTCTCCCTTTAGAATTAATAACTTCTCTAGAAGGAAGATTCAATTCTTTAAATTTTTTAACATCTTCAATATCTCCCCAAGTACAAACCATCATTAAGCCACTCCCAAATTCTGGATCTACTGATTCGTCAAAAAGTAAAGGAACCTCATAATTAAATAATGGGACATTAAATCTCTGCCCTTTTAGTTTCGAATATCTTTTATCTTCCGGATGAGCAAAAAGAGAAACACAGGCAGGAATTAATTCTGGCCTGGTTGTAGCAATACTATATTTTTCTCCCTGAGAAGAAAAAACAATATAATTTATTTTGCTTTTTTGTTCTTTGTCTTCAACGTCAGCTTGAGATAGGGCTGTTTCACAAAAAGGACACCATTGAATTGGGTCTCTTTTTTTATAGATTTTATTTTCTTTGAATAAATCAATAAATGACTTTTGAGAAATTCTCTGACAGAGAGAATTGATTGTGCTATAAGTTTTAGACCAATCAACAGATATCCCTAGATCGGTCCATAAGTTCTTGTAATTTTGAGAACCTTTTTTAGTTTCTTTCAAACAAAGATCAATAAATTCGCTCCGGCTAACTTTAGACTTATCCACATCATATTTTTTTTCTACATATCTTTCAGTTGGCAACCCATTATCATCAAATCCCATTGGGTAAAAAACATTATAGCCTTGCATCCTTTTAAATCTCACAACAAACTCAGCCTGAGAGTAGCTCATAATATGTCCAGCGTGTAAATGTTCAGCGCTAACATAAGGAGGAGGAGTATCAACAGAATAAACAGGCTTTTGAGAATTTTCATCGAATTTATAAATTTCATTCTCTTTCCAAAAACCTTTCCAGTGCTCTTCTCTTTCTTTAAAGTTGTATTTTTTAGAAAACACTTTTTTAAAATTTAAATTAATAAGTCTTTTTTAGAATATAATAAAAGAAAACTAGCTTCAAGCAACAAATCTATTATAGCAAAAACCTAAGAAATAATCTTAAAATCAAAAACTCTTAAAAAGAGTTCTTAATAAATCGGTCTTGCAATACCTTCATATAACTTTCAAAAAGTTCTATTGTAATGATATTTTTATCTAAATAAATATTTTCTTATTCTTTAATCATTTTTTATCTTTTTTGAGATCTTCAATTTTCTTTTCTAAAATTTGAACAGCCTCCTCAGATTTTTTACAGTTTCGAGCTATTCTTAAAACTATTTCTTTTGAAAAATCAAAGTCATCTCTTAGTTCATTAGAAAGTCTAATTAATCTTCCGATATCGGGCCCTCCTTCAAAACCAAAATTCATCCAGTCTCTTCCTCGAGTTAAGTCAACAGGCTTACTTTTTTCAACTTCAAGCTTTCTAGCTATTTGTAATAACCATTTAGCAGGCAAATATTTATTAGGATCTAAAAGCATATTCTCTCTTCTTTTTTCAGAGTAAGGCCCACGTCCTAAATGATCTGCTTCACTAATAAGAACTAATTCTTGGATTGTAGCTGGATGTATTCTTTTAGCCAAACGACGAATAGTGCCATTAGAAATATTTTGATTATTGAGATGGCTATCTATATAAAAAGTGGTTGGAGTAAGATGCTCTTTTACTAATCGAACAACCTTCTTTCTTACCTCATTACTAATCCCCATTTTAGTCAAAAACTTTTTAGTGGGTTCTATTCCTGCTTTCGCATGCCCAAGAGAACGAATATGATCATTCACAAATTCTGTAGTAGCTGGTTTTCCTAAGTCATGACACAAAGAAGTAAGCATAATAGTTAATGCCTTTTGCTCCTCTAATCCTTCCCTTCTAATAATATCAGCTGCCTTATCCACTACCATTAAAGTATGAATCCATACATCTCCCTCCGGATGCCATTTCTTGTCTTGTTTAGTTTCGGCTAAAGGAGGAAATTGAGGATGAACTTCTCTAAAAACTCCTAACATCATACCAGCCGATAAACCTAAAGATGGTTTTTCTGATTTTAATAATAATTTTTTCCACTCTTCACCGATACGCTCTTTAGGTAGTTCTTTTAGCTCTAAAGTCATTTCTTTCATAATTTCAGAAGTTTCTTTCTCTATTTCTAATCCAAACCTTCCAACAAATTGAATACCTCTTAATACCCTTAAAGGATCATCTTTAAATCTTTCTTTATCGGTTACTTTTAATATTCTATTTTTAATATCTTCTGCCCCATTAAAAGGATCATAAAGTTCTCCGGTTAAAGGATCAGCAGCAACAGAATTCATTGTAAAATCTCTCCTTCTGGCAGCATCCTCAATGCTCATATGAGGATCTGTTTTAACTTCAAAACCTCTGTGACCAACACCTATTTTAGAATCTTTACGAGGTAAAGAAACATCAATATCAACCCCATCTTCTATAAAAATTTTTAAAATTCCAAAGGACTTTCCAACGTCAGAAACATTGCCTATTTTTTTAACTATTTCTTCAATTTTATTGGCCTCTAGACCATAAACTTCTATATCAAAGTCTTTAGATATTTTGCCCATAAGAAAATCTCTGACACTTCCTCCGACTAATAAAGCCTGTCCGTCTTCTTTTTTAATTTCTTCCGCTATTTCTAAAACTTTTTCATAAGTCTTTTTTTGTTCTATTAGGTGTTGTTCCGTCATAATTTCAAGGAACTCTTTTGGCTGAATAAATCCTTTTTCCTTTAATTCTTTATTTTCTTTATAGTTTATTTCTTTTGATTTCATATTTAAAGATTTTATTTATTATACTAACTAAAAAGAGTTAATAAAAGAAACGTATGCGCTTTTTAGAGGTTAAAATTAACTTCACCATTAATTCTTTTTTCTTCTTTATTCATAATCATTTTTCATTGCTTTCAATAAATTCTATTTTTTGTTTTAATTTATCTATCTTTCTAGATATTT
Organism: uncultured Candidatus Saccharibacteria bacterium; assembly: GCA_964548875.1. Lineage (GTDB taxonomy): Bacteria > Patescibacteriota > Minisyncoccia > Minisyncoccales > JANBVM01 > CAYSZX01. Next base: position 7,457 of record CAZJSP010000018.1, read on the forward strand.
TATCTAAAAGTTCTTCTTGAAAATTTACAATCTTTTTATTATTGTAAGCTTTTTTATTAATAATTTTCGGTTTTTTTGGTTTAATTCTCATTAATTTAAATGATTTTATATATTCTACCTTATTACAGCAGAGCCTATTTAAAGCAGTAAAGAAATTATTAAAACTTAAGCCTCAATCTTAGTGAACAGATAACTAGCCAAAATTAAAAGAAAAATAGTTATAGAAGACAAAATTAAAAAACTATAGGATAGGCCAAAAGTATTTACTCCTACTAATAAGCCTCTCAAAGCATCAACTCCATAAGTTAAAGGATTAACGGAAGCAATCATCTTTAGTGCTTCTGGAGCCTTCTCTAAAGGAAACAAAGCTCCGGATAAAAAGAAGCTGGGCATTACTACAAAATTCATTATCAACTGAAAGCCATGAAAATCTTCCATAGTAGAGGCAATAGCAGTTCCTAAAGAAGCATATAACAATGCAATCAAAAAAATCAAAAGAAAAACCAAGGGTAACAACCAAAAATTAATTGGTTTAAACCCAACAAAAAAGGTTAAACCAAGCACTAAAAAGCCTTGTAGGGTAGCAACAGTTGCTCCGCCTAAAACTCTACCCAAAACAATACTTAACCTAGAAACAGGGGCAACTAAAGTTTCTTTTAAAAAACCAAACTGTTTATCCCAAATCAATTCCACTCCGTTAAAAATAGCCATAAAAACAATGGCTTGAGCAATAATTCCAGGACTTAAAAAACTAATGTAATCTCCTCCTTCTGCCTGAGCAAAGGTTGATCTCATACCAAAACCCAAAGAAACCAACAAAAGAAGAGGTTGACCTAGAGAACCAAACATTCTTGATTTGTTTCTTAAATAACGCTTTATTTGCCTTAACCAAAGAATATAAATTGTTTTAATCATTTTTTTCTATTTCTTTTTCTTTTAAGCCGTCTCATCCTTTCTAAAGAGTCAGCCCCCTTCTCCCTTATACTCTTCCCAGTTAGAGAAATAAAAGCTTCTTCTAAAGATTGAGCTTCAACCTTTTCTTTAATCTCTTTAAGGCTCCCTCTAATAATAATTTTTCCTTTATCAATAATAGATATTTCTTGAGCCATTTTCTCTGCTTCTTCCATATAATGAGTAGTAAAAAAAATCGTTGTCTGATATTTTTTATTCAAGTTTTTAATATATTCCCATATCTTATTCCTTGTTTGAGGGTCTAGCCCTAAAGTTGGTTCATCTAGAAATAATATTTTAGGGTGATGAATTAATCCTCTTGCTATCTCTAACCTTCTCTTCATTCCTCCTGAAAAGGTTTTAACAAAACTATCTTTTCTTTTCCATAAATCAACCATTTTTAATAAGCCCTTAATTCTCTTTTTTCTTTCTTCTCTAGAAACATTAAAAAGCATTGCATGAAAATTCATGTTTTCATAAGCAGTCAGTTCTTCATCTAAGCTAGGGTCTTGAAAAACAACCCCAAAAGACTCTCTGGCTTTATCTTGCTCCCCTAAAACATCAAAGCCATTTAAATAGACCTCTCCTTTAGTTGGTCTTAAAAGAGTAGTTAGCATTTTAATGGTTGTTGACTTTCCAGCCCCATTAGGACCTAAAAAAGCAAAAATAGATCCTTTTTTAACCTCAAAAGAAATATTATTAACTGCCGTTAATTCTTTAAATTTTTTAGTTAAATTTTTAACTTTAATTGCTGTCATATAATTATAAGTATATACCCGTTATAAAATAGAGTCAAAGCAATAACCTATTTAAGCCTCCAGCCATTAATACTTTTGTAAAAAGACTTAATTCTTTCACCATGAAAAGAATTAAAAAGAAAGGCCCTATCTCTAGAAAGCACATTTTTTCTTATACTTTATGTTTTCATTTAGTATAAGAAATAAAATATACAAAATTAAGCGTTATTTAGAGTTTCTATCTTTAAAAATCAAATACAAAATTATTCCTAAAAAGAACAAGATAGTCAAAACATAAAACAAGAAGTTGGTTTGAGGTTCATGAAAAAATAATAAGGTAAAATAACCTATAATTACAGTTATTACAATTAAAGCTTTACTGTTCATTTGACTCTTTAAAATATTTTTTAATTAGTTGAATGTCTTTCAGATCTTTATCTCTTCCCAGTTTTTTCTTCCAATCAATAAGATCTTTTAAGGTAATAAATTTAAACCCTTGAATTTCTTCCGCCCTCTTAATTACCTTTAACGGATTACTAATAGCAGACTGACAATCAGCATAAAACTCTATATTACCTATTACGATATGGCCTGGATCTTTTTCTTTATGTTTTTCCTTCAATTTTTCAAATAAATCTTTAGTAACTACCACATCTAAATCTTGGGCCTTTCTTATCCTTCTAACAGCTAAAGGGCCGCTTCCATAAATAGCATACTTATCTTTAGGTAAATCAAGCTTCTTTAAGTTATTTAAAGCTCTTTCAAAAGTTTCTTTATAAATTTTAAATCCAAAACAGGGAACAGGAAAAAAATATAAGACTTTATCATTCTTATCCCAATAAAAACCGATCCAAAAATCAAACCACCTACAAATTGGTTTTATTTTAATGTTCATTTTGACCCAATTGAACCCCTTTTTAATCTTTTTCTATATTTCTTTAAAACTTCCTCTAAAGCCTCTTCCAAATCAATATCATAAACATTAGCTACTGTAATTAAAGAAAAGAAGACATCTCCTAATTCATCTTTTAATTCTTTTCTGTATTTAGGTTCATCTTTACCATAATTACTCATCTTAAGAACTTCTTTTGAAACTTCACCTAATTCAGACATAGTATCTAATAATCTATGCTCTATTGAAGATTCTATATTGTTTTTTTCACAAAATTCTTTAATTTTAATTTGTATTTTTTTCATATTTTTTTATCCCTTTTTTCTATTTTTTTCTAATTTGTCAATAAAAGATTGTTCTAAATCTATTTCTAGATAAGAAGCTAATTTAAGGGTCTGCCAAAAGATATCTGCCACTTCATCATTAAGATCTTTAGGTTTGGTGGTATTTTTAAACTTTCCCCTTTTAGTTTGTTGATGCAATAAGATTCTTGAAACCTCCCCCACTTCTTCTACTAAATGAAGAAAGGCATGAGTTGGAGTAGTTTCGCTTTTAGTATAACCTATTTTCTCTAGATGTTCTCTAACTAATTTTTGTGCTTTTTTAATATTCATATTCTTAACAAATTATATAGGTTATTATGATAAAAACTATTTTTATAAATAATGAATTTAATTGCTTCCGTCTATATAAACAGCAACTTTTTCTTGCTTTTTACTCATATGTTTAAATTATAAAACAAAAAACCACCCTTGCCAAAGGCAGGGGTGGTGTTCATATTATATAAATTATATTTCTAAACGATTTTTCTGTCAAGACTGTTTTAGATTTTTATACCTCTTCAGACATTTTACCTAAAACCTTAAGAGTATCTATAGCTGCTTTATCTTCCCACACCCTCTCTTCTCTAATAATTTTTTTATATTTTTTTATTTAATTTCTGGTTATTCCTGTGTCTTTCATTATCACGTTTTGTTTTTTTATCAATATTTTTTCTTAATGCTTTCGTAAGATCAATACCTGTTTGATTAGCAATACAAATTAATACAAACAAAACATCAGCTATTTCATCCCCTAAATCATATTCTCTTCAGGGTTTTTAAAACTCTGTTCTCCATAAGTTCTTGTAATTATACGAGCTAATTCACCGACTTCCTCAATAAGTTGTCCAAGATTTGTTAATTCAGAAAAATAGCGAACACCTATTGTATTAATCCAATCATCAACAATTTTTTGAGCTTCTT
>CAZJSP010000019.1:0-11209 GCA_964548875.1 uncultured Candidatus Saccharibacteria bacterium
TGGACCTTTACTGGAGGAACGCCATCTGGCTCTCAAGAGCAAAACCCTTCGGCTACCTTTGAACAGGTAGAGGGGGCCGGGGAAGTTACTTTAGAAGCAACTGATAGTGTGGGAAGAAAAGATACAGTTCAGCGCGAGCTTATTATTACTATTCCCCTGCCTGAATGGCAGGAAATAGCTCCAATTGACTAATCATGAATCAAAAAGGTTTTACTTTATTGGAACTTCTTACTGTAGTGGGAGTAATTGCTACTCTTAGCGCAGTTGTTTTAGGAGGTTATAATACCGGAGAAGGAAGATTTACTTTACAGAGGTCAGCCGTCCAATTAGGGCAAGACATAAGAAGAACAAGTAATATGGCTATGACAGGAAAATCAGATCTTTCTTTTTTTGGAGAAATTTTTCCAGAGGGTGGATATGGAATTTATTTTGCTAAAGATCACGACCATTATATTATTTTTGGTGATTGTAATGATAATGGAGATTATGACTCGTCTGGTGAAGCTATAAGTTGTGCTTCCTCTACTGTTTCAGCTCCTTTTCCAGAACAGGTAGAAAAAGTATCTCTAGAATCAGAAATTAAGATTATTGATATTTCTCCTACTTCGGCTGTTAGTATTACTTTTTTTCCTCCTGATCCTCTTATCCAAATTAGAGGGGATGATACTGTTCTTTATGATGATGCGATTATTACTTTAGGTTTTAGGGGAGATGTTAAAACAATTACTATTAACAAGGTTGGTTTAATTGATATTGATTAGTATGGAAAAAGGTTTTAGTTTAATTGAGGTTATTACTGCGATTTTTATTCTGACTGTTGGAGTCGGAGGAGCTTTTTCTTTAATCTATCAAACCCTTTCTACCGTTTATTCTGTTAGGTCTGAATTGACTGCCTCTTTTTTAGCTCAAGAGGGGGTGGAAATAGTTAAAAATTTAAGAGATTGTGCTTGGTTAGAATCTAGGACGGCGACTAATACTAGCTGGTTAGCTAATTTATCTGAAACCCCAGGATCGTGGGAAGCTGATTATTCTGATTTTGAACTGTATCGATCATATGGAAGTTATTTAAGAAGGGATAGTAGTGGATTTTTTAATTATAGTTCAGGAGAAACTACTAATTTTAAAAGAGAAATTGAATTAGACCATATTTCTTCTACTACTGTAAGGGTTCTTGTAACTGTTCGTTGGCATATTACAGGCAGAGACAAGGAATTACAGGTTGTTGAAAATATAACTGATTGGTATGGGAAATAAAGGATATACATTAATTGAGGTTTTAGTAGCTATGGCTGTTTTTGGAATTGTAGTGGCGGGACCAACTGGGTTATTCGTTTTGGCTTTGAGAAATCAGAATATGTCTTTGGCTTTAGGAGAAACAATTGATAATACTTCTTACGCTGTTGAATATATAAGTCGAGCTATTAGAATGGCTAGAAAAGACAGAGAGGGAGCTTGTATTTCTCAAAATTATAATTTTCAGAATCCGGAAGGAGATATTACTAAAATTAGGTTTTTAAATTATCAGGGTTATTGTCAAGAGTTTTATTTAGAAAATAATCAAATTTTTGAAAAGAAATCTTCTGATGGTAGTCTTGAAAATTTTGGTAGCGGCTTACCTTTAACTTCAGATGATTTAGAAATGGATAATTTTAAATTTTATCTTGAGGGAGAAGGACAACAAGATAACGTTCAACCAAGAATTACAATAGTTTTTCGTATTGCTAAGCATAGTTTAGGAACAGGATTACCCCCTATTCATGTTCAAACTACTATTTCTCAAAGAAACTTAGATGTAGCCTATTAATTATGAAAAATCAATTTCAATCAGAACAAGGAGTTTCAATTTTACTAGCTGTTATGATTTTAAGTGTTGTTTTGTCTATTGCTTTAGGGTCTAGTGGGGTAGCCATTAGACAAACTCAATCTATGGATGGAATAGGAGATTCAGTTGTTGCTTTTTATGCTGCTGATCATGGAGTAGAAAAGGTTTTAATGATGGATATTCCTACGATAGAAGAGGGAGGAGAGCTTGTTATAGAGGGAGATGACTTGACTAATGGGGCAACCTATAAAGTTGTTGTTACTGATAATACCCATTCTGATTGCAGTGCAGACAGTTATTGTATTAAATCAACTGGTTTTTATGGTCAAGCTAAAAGAGCAATTAGCACTGTTTACTAATGAATAAAAAAGAAGCTAAAAATAGAGTAGAGAAATTAAGAAAGGTGATAGATTATCACCGCTATTTATATCATGTTTTAAATAAGCAGGAAATTTCAGATTCTGTTCTTGATTCTTTAAAACATGAACTTGTTCAGTTAGAAAAAGAATATCCGGAATTAGTTACCCCTGATTCTCCTACTCAGAGAGTAGAAGGTAAGCCTTTGGATAAGTTTGAGAAAGCAAGACATGATATCCCAATGCTTTCCATAGAAGATATTTTTTCTTTTGAAGAATTAGAACAATGGGAGAAATATTTAAAAAGGCTAGTTAATGAAGATTTTAATTATTTTGCTGAAGTTAAGGTTGATGGTTTTGCTGTTTCTTTAATTTATAATAATGGTGTTTTGTCTCGAGGGGCAACTAGAGGAGATGGAAGGGTGGGCGAGAATGTTACTCAAAACATTAAAACCATTGAAAGTATTCCCTTAGGGTTAAATCTTCATTCTTTTAATTTATCTAGTGAAATTAAAAAGGAAATTGAGAATAAGATTAAAAAAGGAAAGATTGAAATTAGAGGTGAGGTTTATATTGAAAAAGAAGATTTTAAAATTCTTAATAAAAAAATTGAGAAGAAAGGAGAAAAAACCTTTTCTAATCCAAGAAATTTGGCAGCAGGAACAATTCGCCAGCTTGACTCCGAAGTGGTTGCCTCTCGTCCTTTAAAGTTTCTAGCTTATGATTTAGTTGCTGACTTTAAACAAAAGACTCATTGTCAGGAACACCAGGTCTTATTTTCTTTAGGATTTAATGTTGATAAGGGACAAGAATGCGAGAACATTAAAGAAGTTTTTGAATATTTTAAAAAAATTGAAAAGAAAAGGGAAAAATACTCTTTTCAAATAGATGGAGTGGTAATTAATGTTAACCAAAATAATGTTTTTCAAAAATTAGGCCGAGTTGGAAAAAGTCCTAGAGGAATTAGAGCTTTTAAGTTCCCGCCTTCAGAATCAACCACTCGAGTTAAAAATATTGAGTTACAGGTTGGACGAACAGGAGCCTTAACCCCTGTTGCCGTTCTTGAACCAGTTCAAATTGATGGAGTTACTATTACAAGGGCTACTCTTCACAATTTTGATGAAATTAAAAGATTGGATTTAAAAAAGGGAGATACTGTTTCAGTTGCTAGAGCGGGAGATGTCATTCCTGTTATTACTAAAGTTTTTTCTGAATTAAGAACTGGTAAAGAGAAAAGAATTTCTGTTCCTCAGAAATGTCCGACTTGTAAAACTAAGTTAGTTAAATCGGAAGAAGTTGTTTGGAGGTGTCCTAATTCTCAATGTCCTGACCGAAAAAAAAGAAATTTAAATCATTTTGTTTCAAAGGGAGCCTTTAATATTGTTGGTTTAGGAACCAATAATATTGATAAGTTGGTAGAGAAGGGGTTGATCTCTAATCCTGCAGACTTATTTCAACTTTCCAAAAAAGAATTATTAAAATTAGAAGGATTTCAGGAAAAATCAGTTAATAATCTATTAAAATCAATAGAAGAGAGTAAAGAAATTGTTTTAGATAGATTTATTTATTCTTTGGGAATTAGAAATGTTGGAGAACAAACAGCAAGAGATTTAGCTCGTTATTTTAAATCTTTAAAAAAAATTAAAAAAGCTACTATTTCAGAATTAGAAAAGATTGAGGATATTGGTCCAGTTGTTGCCCAATCAATTGTTAATTATTTTAATCAGAAAAAGAATTTACAGTTAGTGGAAAATTTAAAAAAAGAAGGAGTGATTATTAAAAACCCTTTAAAAGAAAAATTAAAACTTAAAGGGTTAAAGTTTGTTTTGACTGGGACTCTTGATTCTATGAGTCGGCAAGAAGCTAAAGACAAAATTAATCAATTGGGAGGGAAGGTTTCCGGTTCTGTTTCTCCTAAAACAGATTATTTAGTTGTGGGTCATAATCCTGGTTCGAAATTAAGGCAGGCAGGTGAATTAAAAGTAAAGATTATTAAAGAAAGTGATTTTTTAAATCTTTTATGAATTTAATAATTAATTATTTAAAGAAAATTGACTGGGTTTTAATTGTTGCCGCTCTACTTTTAACCAGTATGGGTCTTTTATCTCTTTATGGTTATGCTAGTCATAGGAATAATTTTTTTAGGTTTAAAAAGCAATTGTTTTTTGTTGCGGTATCTCTTATTGTAATGTTTTTAGCTAGTCTGTTAGACTGGGGTATTTTAAAAGACAATTCTCATTTTATTTTAATTTCTTATTTATTGTGTTGTTTTTTATTGTTCGGTTTATTTTTTGTTGGGACGATTAGGGAAGTAAAATCATGGTATCAAATTGGATTTTTTTCTTTTGATCCAATAGAACCAATGAAAATTATTTTAATTTTTCTTTTAGCTAAGTTTTTTTCTTCTCGGCATGCTGAGATGTATCGAATTATTCATATTATTATTTCTGGTGTTTATGTTGCCCTGCCTTGTTTTTTAATTTTTCTTCAGCCTGATTTTGGTCCTATTTTAGTTTTTATTTTGCTTTGGGCTGGATTCTTGTTTGTTTCAGGAATTCAGTTGAGACATTTTTTTATTCTGGTTTTGTTTTTTTTATTAATATTTTCTTTAATTTGGATGGTATTTCTAAAAGATTATCAAAAAAACAGGATTAAGGATTTTTTAGTTCCTCATCTTTCTGATCCTCTTGATTTGGGTTGGAACAGAAGACAGTTAGAAATTACTATTGGTTCGGGGGGCTTGTTCGGTCAGGGGGTTGGACAGGGGAGCCAGACTCAATATGGTTTTTTGCCTGAACCAGAAACAGACTTTATTTTTGCCTCTTTGGCGGAAGAGACGGGATTAATCGGAATAATGTTTTTGTTTTCTGTTTTTTCTGTTTTAATTTGGAGGGCTGTAAAAATAGCAATAGAAAGTAAATTTAACTTTTATCGTTTTACGGCTATTGGATTTGCTATTCTTGTTTTGGGTCAGCTTTTTGTCAATATTGGAGTTAGTGTTGGGTTTTTACCTATTACCGGTATCCCTCTACCTTTTGTTTCTTATGGGGGGTCAGGATTAATTATTTTCTTTATTGGGGTTGGAATTTTACAAAGTATTAAAATTCACAATAATTAGTATTGAGTTTTGTCATACTCTTGTTATAATTAGTTAATTATTAATCAGATAAAATAATTTTTAGTATGGAAAATGAAACAGTATTAAAGGGTAGTAAAACAAATATTTTTGAATTTATAATTAAAAAATGTTTGTTTTTATTGGTTTTTCTTATCCCTATTTTTTGGTCTCCTTTTGCTTTGTCCTCTTATGAAATTGGAAAGCATCAATTGTTAGTTTTATTAAGCTCTATTGCTTTTTTGACTTGGACAGCAAAGGTTATTTTACAGGATAAAAAAGTTTCTCTTAATTTAAACTTATTGGATTTGTCTGTTTTGTTGTTTTTGTTTTTTGGATCTTTGTCGACTATTTTTTCCTTAGATAATTATATTTCTCTTTTTGGCTCTTATGCTAATTTTTCAAACGGATTGGTTGGGATGCTTGCTTTGGGGGTGGTTTATTTTCTAGTCAGAACAGGAGAGGGTGCTTTTTCTGTTGAGAAATTATTAAAGATTTTTTTCTTGTCTTTTGGAGTTGTTTTATTAATTGCTTATTTTTCAGTTTTAGGAATAGGCAATAAATTTCCTTTAGAAAATATTGCTATTCAACAAAGGATATTTAATTCTGTTTCTTTTTCTTTAGAAGGATTGTCTGTTTTTGTCTCTATTACGATGGTTTTATTAACTGGAGTTATTGCTTGTTCGATTATTAAAGAGAAAGATCGATTTCTTAAGGCCTTATTGTTTGCTGGCTTGTTTTTGTTAGTTCTTATTAACACTAATCCTGCTTGGATTGTTTTGTTATCTGGATCATTTATTTTTACCTTTATAGCTCTTTTGTCTGGTTCCTTTAAGAGAGATATTCATCAATTATTGCTGCCTATTTTCCTAGTAATTGTGGCTTCTTTATTTCTTTTGATTGATTTAGGATACAACGAGTTTTTAGATTTTCCCCGAGAAGATTATTTGGGGCAAAGCTTTTCTTATGAAATTGCTGGGAGTGCTGTTCAAGAAGGGCCAAAAGAGATTTTAATTGGTTCTGGTTTAGGAACTTGGGAAAATTCCTTTTTAAAATATAGATCAGTTGAATTTAATGAAGAAAGCCTTCTTTGGAATTCACGATTAAAAAGGGCTGGGAATCATATTTCTGAACTACTTGCAACAGGTGGGGTTTTAGTTTTGTCATCCTATCTTCTTTTAATTGGTTTTTCCTTGTATGGATTCTTTTCTTTAAAAGAAAAAAGAATGGCTATTCCTTATATTTCCACTCTTATTGCTGTTGCTGTTAGTCATTTTGTTTATTATCAAAATACCAGTTTAGCTTTTTTAGCTTGGTTTATTTTAGGATTGGGAGCTGTGACTTGGAAAGACCCTCTTTCTAGAAAGTTTTCCTTAAGGGCTGATTTGTCAGCTGAAAGGATGCCGGAACTTAATTTAGGATTTTCTGTATTACTTATTTTACTAGGCCTATCAACTTTAACCATTCTGTTTTTTACTACTAAAGAAGCAATAGCTGATTACTATTATTATCAGTCTCATAAGGAGGAAGATTTTGATAGGGCTATTAGTTTTTTAGAACGAGCCTTAGAACAGAATCCTTATCGAATTGAATATATTACTATTTTGTCTGAATCTTACTTATATCAGGCTATTGAAGAGTATGGCAAGCCAGCTGAAGAACAGGACATAATGTTTATTCAAGGGAAGATTGGAACAATAGAAAATTATATGGAAATTCTTGAGTCTCGATTTAAAAATAATGTTAGGGCTTGGGAGACAATTGCTCTCTTGAAAACAGAAATTTATGGTTCTTTAGAGGGGGCTTTAGAGGCTCTAGAAAGATCATTAGAATTAGACAGGAATAATCCGGTTACTCATGTTGAAATTGGAAGGATTTATTTAAGTATGGAGAATTTTGAAAAAGCAAGAGAAAGTTATGCAAAAGCTAGAGAGGTTAAACCGAATTATTTCTATGCTTATTTGCTTGATGCTTTGTCTTATGCCGAGGAAGAAGAGATAGACCTAGCAATAGAAAAGTTAAGAGAAGTAGAAATGAAGTTTCCTAATGTCGCTGAAGCTAAATTTCACTTAGGAAGGCTTTATCGAGAAGCCGGGAAAAACGATTTAGCTATTATGTCATTTATTGAGACAATTCAATTAGTTCCTGATCATTCTGATAGTCTTTATTCTCTAGGTTTAATTTATGAAGAAGAGGGGAATAAAGAAGTTGCCTTAGCTGCCTTTGAAAGAGTTCTTGAGTTGAACCCTGAAAATGAATTAGTTTTAGAAAAAATAGAGGAATTAAGAGGTGAAACAGAAAAATAACTTGACATTTTTTAAAAAAGAAGTTAGGTTATTATTATATAGCTAATCATCCTTATTCTTTTGATTAATTATATTGTTTAAATTTTAAATAAACATACCCCTTATGTTTAGGGGTATTTTGGGCTGTTTTATTAGTTTTATTTAGGATTTCTCTACCCTAAATTAATTTTATTTATTCTTATGGCAAAATTAAAATTAAAAAGCTTTGCTAAATCCCAAAATTCTCTTCCTCTTCCTTATCTTCTTGGTTTACAAAAAAATGCTTGGGAAACCTTTTGGGAAGTTGAATTTAAAGATCTCTTAGAAGAGATTTCTCCAATTCGAGATTATACTGGGAAAGATTTTGAACTTTGGTTTTCAGATTACAAATTAGGAAAACCTAAATACAAAACAGATTTAGAAGCTAAAAAGAATAATGATTCTTATGAGGCGCCCTTAACTGTTAAAGTTAAGCTTTCTAATCTTAAGACCAAAGAAACAAAAGAAAAAGAAGTGTTTTTGTGTGACTTTCCTCTTCAAACTAAAAGAGGAACTTTTGTTGTGAATGGAATAGAGAGAGTTGCTGTTTCCCAATTAATTCGCTCACCAGGAGCGTTGTTTTTTGTTAAAAAAGGAGCGCGAGGAGATACTTTTGGGGCCAAGTTAGTTCCTGATAGAGGAGCTTGGCTTGAATTTCAAGTTGACTCTTCTGGTGTTATCTGGGTGAGAGTTGATAGAAAAAGAAAAATACCAGCTACTGCTCTTTTAAGAGCTTTTGGTATTGAAGACGATCTTTCAATTAAAGAAAATTTTGAAGATGTTGATAAAGGAAGAGTTAGTTATATTGAAGAAACCTTGAAAAAAGATTCATCTAAAAATAGGGCGGAAGCCTTAGTTGAAATTTATCAGAGGTTAAGACCGGGCGATATGGTTACAACCAAGACAGCTAGAGAGCTAATAGAAAATATGTTTGATTTTAAAAGATATGATTTATCAAGAGTGGGAAGATGGAGAATCTGGTCTAGGTTACCTGAAACAAATCCCCATAAAACAAAAGATGTTGATATTAGTATTGAAGAGAGGGTTATTTCAGCTGACGATTTAGTTGCTATTATGAGGGAAATTGTTCGTCTGAATAACGATCCTAATGCTAAGCCTGATGAAATTGACCATTTGGGCAGCAGGAGAGTAAGACCTTTTACTGAATATTTAATTAATAGATTAAGAGTGGGTTTTGTTAGAATGGAGAGAATTACTCGAGACAGAATGTCAACTTTAGATATTAATACTTTAACTCCTGAACAGTTGATTAACCCTAAACCAGTTATGGCTATTGTGAAGCAGTTCTTTATTTCAGGCCAGCTATCCCAATTTATGGACAATTTAAACCCTTTAGCTGAGGTTGAACATAAAAGAAGATTAACTGCTACTGGTCCGGGAGGGTTAACTAAGGAAAGGGCGGGATTTGATGTTCGAGACGTTCAGCCTTCTCATTATGGAAGAGTTTGTCCGATTGAGAGTCCAGAAGGACCTAATATTGGTTTGGTTGGGCACCTTGCTTCTTTTGCTCAGGTTAACAAATATGGTTTTTTAGAAACCCCCTATTTTAAAGTTCAAAATGGAAAAGTTTTATCGGAAATTGAATATTTAAACGCTTATGAGGAGGAAAAAAAGAAAATAGGATCAGGGAATATTCCTCTTGATAAAAATGATAAAATTACTGAAAAAGAACTAGAATCGAGAGCAGAAGGAGAACCTCAGATTATTGCGAGCAAGAATTTAGACTATGTTGATATTTCTCCTGAGCAGCAAATTTCTATTGCTGCCTCCTTAATTCCCTTTCTCCAAAACGACGATGCTAACAGAGCTTTAATGGGGTCTAATATGCAAAGACAAGCTGTTCCCCTTCTTTGTCCTGAACCTCCTTTAGTCATGACAGGAGTGGAGGAAAAAGTGGCTAAAGATTCGGGAAGAGTAATTGTTGCTAAAGAGAGCGGTAAAATAGTTGAGGTTGATAGTCAGCATATTAAAGTTAAGGGAAAAAACAAAATTAACTATAAATTAGAGACTTTTATTGGGACTAATCAGAATACCTGTTTTCATCAAAAACCAATTGTAAAATTAGGACAAAAAGTGAAAAAAGGAGAGGTTTTAACTGATGGAGGGGCTATTTCAAATGGTCATTTAGCAATAGGCCGTAATGTTTTAATTGCTTTTATGTCCTGGCGAGGAAAGAATTTTGAAGATGGGATTCTTATCTCTGATCGTTTAGTAAAAGAAGATGCTTTTACTTCTACCCATATTGAAGTTTTTGGCTGTGATGTCAGAGAAACTAAGTTGGGGCCAGAAGTAACGACTAGTGATATTCCTAATGTTTCAGAAGAAAAATTAAAAGATTTAGATGAGGAGGGAATTGTTAGAATTGGAGCGGAAGTTACAGACAACGATATTCTAGTTGGAAAAATATCTCCTAAAGGGAAGAAAGAATCTACTTCTGAAGAAAGATTATTAAAGGCTATTTTTGGTGAAAAATCTAAGGCGGTTAAAGATACTTCTTTAAGAATGGAACACGGCAAGAGAGGAAGGGTAGTTGGAGTAAAGGTTTTTTCTCGAGAGTTAGGGTATAAACTAGAACCAGGAGTTATTAAGAAAGTTGAAATTGAGATTGCCTATATTAGTAAGATAGGAGCAGGAGATAAATTATCAGGCCGACACGGGAATAAGGGGGTTGTTACTATGGTTTTACCTGAGGAAGAAATGCCATTCTTGGAAGATGGTACTCCGGTGGATATTGTTTTAAATCCTTTAACTGTTGTTTCTAGAATGAATTTGGGCCAGGTTTTGGAAACCCATTTAGGCTTGGCAGCTAAGCGCCTTGGCTATCATGCTGTTACTCCCGCTCTTTCTGGAGCAACAATTGAAGATGTTAAAAAAGAATTAAAGAAGTCGGGATTTTCTGAAAATGGAAAAACTAAATTATTAGATGGAAGAACAGGATTGCCTTTTGAACAAAATGTAACCATTGGCTATATGTATATAATTAAACTTGAACATATGATTGAAAAGAAAATTCATTCTCGTTCAATTGGCCCTTACTCTTTAATTACTCAACAACCTTTAGGAGGAAAGGCTCAATTTGGAGGACAAAGATTTGGAGAGATGGAAGTTTGGGCTTTAGAAGGATATGGAGCAGCTCATAGCCTACAAGAAATGCTTACTATTAAGTCAGACGATGTTTTAGGAAGATCAGCGGCTTATGAATCTATTATTAAAGGAGAGGAAATTGGAGAGCCTAATGCTCCTGCCTCTTTTAAACTTTTAATTAATGAATTAAAAGCTTTAGGTTTAAGTGTAGAAATTAAAGAAGAAGATGAAGAATAAAATTAATTTTATTGGAACATGAAAGTTAAAAATATTTCAAAAATAAGGATTAAAATCTCTTCTCCAGAAGAAATGTTAAAATGGAGTTATGGAGAAGTAACTAAACCTGAAACTATTAATTACAGGACTCAGAAAGCTGAGAAGGATGGCTTGTTTTGTCAAAAAATATTTGGTCCAGAAAAAGACTACCAATGTTATTGTGGAAAATACAAGAGAATTCGCTACAAGGGAATTGTTTGTGACAGATGTG
>CAZJSP010000020.1:0-9758 GCA_964548875.1 uncultured Candidatus Saccharibacteria bacterium
ACAACAACTGAGCGTATTTTATTTTACACTGGAAGAACTCACAAAATAGGTGGGGTGGATGAAGGAACAACAATTACTGATTGGATGGAACAGGAGAAGGAAAAAGGAATTACCATTACTTCAGCAGCAGTTACTAATTATTGGTTGCCTGAAGATTTAAAAAAAGAAGGAGAAAAGAAGTATAAAATTAATTTAATTGACACTCCGGGACATATTGATTTTACAGCGGAGGTGCAGAGATCTCTTCGTGTTCTTGATGGAGGTATAGTTGTTTTTGATGGGGTGGCAGGAGTAGAGCCTCAATCAGAGACTGTTTGGCGTCAAGCAGATAATTATAATGTTCCAAGAATTTGTTTTATTAATAAAATGGATAAAACAGGTGCTGATTTTGAAAAAAGCTTAGAGTCAATTTGGGAAAAGCTTAATCCTAATGCTGTAGCCGTTCAATTGCCAATTGGATCAGGTTCTGATTTTGAGGGAGTAATTGACCTATTAAGAATGAAAGAAATTAGATTTTTGGGAGAGAGTGGAGAAAAATTAGAAGAAAAAGACGTTTCAGATGAATTTTTGTCTAAAGCTAAAGAATGGAGAGGAAAATTAGTTGAAAGAATAGCCGCTGAAGATGAAAAATTATTAAGTAAATATTTAGAAGGAGAGGAAATCAATTTTCAAGAATTAAGAGAAGTTTTAAGAAAAGCAACTATTAATTTAAATTTAATTCCTGTTTTTTGTGGTTCTTCTTTAAGGAATAAGGGAGTGCAACCTCTTTTAGACGCTGTTGTTTATTATCTTCCTCATCCATTAAATATCCCTCCGGTTACTGGTAATTTGCCCGGTTCTGATGAAACCGTTGAAAGAAGATGTGATGATTCAGAACCATTTGCCGCTCTAGTTTTTAAAGTGGCAACTGATCCTTATGTCGGAACCTTAAATTATTTTAGAGTTTATTCCGGAACATTAGAGAAAGGATCTTATCTCTACAATTCTAATTCAGGGGAAAAAGAGAGGATTAGTCGAATTTTAAGGATGACTGGGAATAAAAGAGAAGACGTTGATAAGGTTTTTGCTGGTGATATTGTTTCAACAGTCGGTTTAAAGAACACATCTACTGGCCACACTCTTTGCGACGAAAAGGAACCGGTTATTTTAGAAGAAATAGAGTTTTCAAAGCCAGTTATTTCTGTACGAATTGAGCCTAAGAATAAAATTGATGAAGAAAGAATGAATATTGGTCTTAAAAAATTATCAGAAGAAGATCCCACCTTTACGATTAAAACAGATGATGATACGGGAGAAACAATTATTTCTGGAATGGGAGAGCTTCATCTTGAAATTCTAGTTGATAGATTAAAAAGAGAATTTAAGGTGGAGGCTGATGTTGGCCAACCTCAAGTTGCCTATAAAGAAACAACTGAAAATAAATCTGAAGGAGAAAGTAAATATGCTCGTCAATCAGGAGGAAGAGGTCAATACGGACATGTTATGATTAAAGTTGAGCCAAGAGAAAGAGGAGAAGGGTTTGAGTTTGTTGATGAAATTAAAGGAGGAACAATCCCAAGAGAATTTATTCCTGCTGTTGAAAAAGGTATTAAGGAGGCAATGGATAAGGGGGTATTGGCTGGTTATCCTTTAGTTGATTTAAGGGTTACTCTTTACGATGGTTCTTTCCATGAAGTTGATTCTTCTGAATTCGCCTTTAAGATTGCCGGATCGATGGCTCTTCAGCAAGCAGCTCGAAAAGGAGGTCTTGTTTTGTTGGAACCAATTATGAAACTTGATGTTGTTGTTCCTTCTGATTATTTTGGTGATGTTGTTGGTGATTTATCTTCAAGAAGAGGACAAATTAAAGAAACCAAAGATAGGCTTAATTTAAAGTTGATTAAAGCAGAAGCTCCGTTGGCCCAAATGTTTGGTTACGCAACAACAATTAGAAGCTTGACTAAGGGAAGAGGAACCTTTACAATGGAATTCGACCATTACGCTAAAATGCCCCAGAACATTACAGAAGAAATTATTCAAGGCAAGCAATAATATTTGACTTGTTTTATTAAAAAGGTTAAAAAAATAGTAATAAATAATAATAATTAATTAACAGAGTAAATGAGCATTGTTCTGAAAAATGTTTCAGAATGGTTGTGAATTAAACTCTTTATTTTCATGGCAAAAGAAAAATTTGAGAGGACAAAACCTCATATCAACATTGGTACTATCGGCCATGTTGATCATGGAAAAACAACCTTAACAGCAGGTGTTTTAAACTATTGTAAATTAAAAGGCTGGAAAGGTTCTGAGTTGTCGGTAGACCAGATTGACTCTGCTCCTGAAGAAAAGGAGAGAGGAGTAACTATTTCTGTTTCTCACGTTGAATTTGAAACAGAAAAAAGACACTATGCTTGGATCGATTGTCCAGGACATGCTGACTATATTAAAAACATGATTACCGGAGCGGCCCAAATGGATGGGGCTATTTTAGTAGTTAGTGCTGTTGATGGGGCCATGCCTCAGACTAGAGAACACATTCTACTTGCTAAACAGGTAGGTCTTCCTCGTGTTATTGTTTTCATGAACAAGACAGATGCTGTTGATGATCCAGAAATGATTGATTTAGCTGAAGCAGAATTAAGAGAACTATTAAATAAATATGAGTTTCCAGGAGATGAAGTACCTTTCATTAGAGGTTCAGCTCTAAAAGCTACTGAAGCAACTTCTGCCGATGATGAGGCCATGAAACCTATTGAAGAATTAGTTAATGCTATTGATTCTTATTTCCCAGACCCAGGAAGAGAAACTGATAAACCTTTCTTGATGGCCATTGAGGATGTTTTCTCAATTGCTGGTCGAGGAACAGTTGCAACTGGTAGAATTGAAAGAGGGATTGTTAAGGCTGATGAAAAAGTAGAAATTGTTGGCATTAAAGACACTCAAGAAACAACTGTTGTTTCTGTTGAGATGTTTAATAAGATTTTAGATGAGGGTTTGGCTGGAGATAATGTTGGAGTACTTTTAAGAGGAGTTAAGAAAGAAGATATTGAAAGAGGACAAGTTTTAGCTGCACCAGGGAGCATTACTCCTCATAGAGAATTTGAAGCTCAAGTTTATGTTTTGTCTAAGGAAGAAGGTGGTAGACATACTCCTTTCTTTAAAGGATATAAACCTCAATTTTACTTTAGAACTACTGATGTAACTGGAGATGTAATTTTACCGGAAGGAACAGAGATGGTAATGCCAGGAGATAAAGTAGACTTGAAAGTTCAACTTATTGTTCCTATCGCTATGGAAGAAAAACAAAAATTTGCTATTAGAGAAGGAGGAAAAACTGTAGGAGCCGGGGTTGTAACTAAAATTATTAAATAAACTAGATGAAAAGCAGATCTGAGGCTTGTGGAAGCCTCAGCTTTGTTTTTCAGGGGTAAGTTCTTAATCAAATGTCTAAAAAAACTGAAGAAAAAAAGAATTCAAAGAAAAAGATTCGTATTAAATTACGAGCCTATGATCACAAGATAATAGATAGTTCTGCTAAGCAGATTATTGAAACAGCTTTTCGTTGTGGGAATGAAGTAGTTGGCCCTATTCCTTTACCGACCGAGACCCATAAATATACTGTTAATAGGTCCACTTTTGTTAACAAAAGAGCTAGAGAGCAATTTGAAGTGCGAATTCATAAGAGATTAATTGATATTTTGGGGCCCAACCCTAAAATTTTAGATGCTTTAAGAAATTTAGATTTACCGGCAGGTGTGGACATTCAGATTAAAATATAGTAATCTTTCAAGAGTAAAAAGATTAAATGTTAAACATTAATTATTAAAATTATTTTTTGAATAGTCTTTAGGTGAATAACCGGGCTATTGCTCGGTTTTTCTTTAAGAAAAAACATGAAATTTATATTAGGATTAAAAAATGGTATGACTCAGATTTTTGATGAAGAAGGGAATCATATTCCTGTAACTGTTATTGAAGCTGAACCTAATCATGTTTTGCAGATTAAAACTGAACAGAATGATGGCTATGAATCAGTTCAAGTAGGTTTTCAAAAATTAAAAGAGAAAAAAATAAAAAAACCTATGAAAGAAAAGCCCTATAGGTTTATTAGAGAGTTTCGAGGAGATTTAGATATTAACGAATACAAGAAAGGAGACGAAATTAATGTTTCAGTTTTTAAAGAGAAAGATAAAATTAAAGTTTCAGGTATTGCTAAAGGAAAAGGTTTTCAGGGGGGAGTAAAGAGATGGGGGATGAGAGGGTCTCCCTCTTCCAGAGGTCATCCAGCTCAAAGAAAAATTGGATCAATTGGTTGGTCCACTTTAGCTCGGGTTATTAAAGGTAAAAAAATGCCTGGTCGAATGGGAGGAAAGAGAATTACCACTAAAAACCTTGAAATTGTTAAGGTTGATTCTGAAAACAATGTTTTAATGATTAAAGGAGCAGTTCCAGGAAGAAAGGGAACTCTCTTAGAAATTAGAAAAGAATAATGAAATATTCAGTTTTAAATCAGCAAGGGAAAAAAGTTGAAGAAATTTCTTTACCGAAAGATATTTTTGGTGTTAGGATTAACAGAGACCTGTTACATCAGGTTGTTGTTTCTCAGCAATCTAATCGAAGACAAGGAACAGCTCATACTAAGGGAAGAGGAGAAGTAAGAGGGGGCGGGAAAAAACCTTGGAGGCAAAAAGGTTTAGGAAGAGCAAGGCATGGGTCTATTCGTTCTCCCATTTGGATTGGAGGAGGAACTACTTTTGGTCCGAATAAAGAGAAAATTTTCAAAAAAAGAATTCCTAAGAAAATGAAAAGAAAAGCAATTTTAATGAGCTTGTCGAGCAAGGTTAATGATAAGGACTTGATTATTTTAGATAAATTGAAAATTGAGAAGCCTAAAACTAAAATAGTTGCTGATATTTTTAAAAAAATATTGAAAGAAGAGAAAAAATCTTTAATTGTTTTACCTGAATTAGATAGAAATTTGATTTTAGCATTAAGGAATATTCCCTATCTTCAAACAATTCAAGCTAAAGATTTAAATTGTTTAGAGTTGTTGTCTTACAAAAACGTTGTTTTATTAAAAAGCAGTATTAAGATAATTGAGGATATTTTTCTTAAAAAATAAAAATGGCATTAAAAGATATTTTTAAAACTAAAAAGGAAGAAGAGAAGAAAGAAATCAAGAAAGAAAAGATAAAGAAAAAAGAAAGAAAAGAGAAAAAACAAGAGAAAAAACAAGATAAAAAGAAAAAATCTTCTGATGATTTTTCTTATAAGATTTTAAAATGCCCTCATATTACTGAAAAATCAACCATTTTGTCAGAAGACAATCAGTATGTCTTTGAAGTCTATAACAAGGCCAATAAGATAGAGATTAGAAAGGCGGTTGAATCTTTGTATGGGGTTGATGTTCTAAATGTTCAAATTATTAAAGTTCCTAGAAAAAAGAGAAGAATAGGTAGAGTGAGTGGCTGGAGAAAAGGCTATAAAAAAGCTATTGTTAGAATTAAGGAAGGACAAAAGATTGAAGATTTAATTAGTTAATTATGAAGAAAAAGAATACTAAAAAACAAATATTGAGTAAAAAGAAACCTGAAAAACACCTTACTGTTGATTTAAGAAAAAAAGGTGGAAGGTCTAATTCAGGGAGAATTACTGTTCGTCATAGGGGTGGAGGAGTAAAAAGACTTTATCGAATTGTTGATTTTGGTCAGGAAAGAAAAGGATTAGAAGGAGAAGTTCTTGCTTTAGAATATGATCCTAATAGAACAGCCTTTTTAGCCTTAATTAAATATGAAAATGAAGACAAGAGATACATTTTAGCTCCAGATGGTATTAAAGTGGGAGATAAAATTATTTGTGATGACAAGGTTGAAATAAAAATAGGGAATAGGATGAAATTAAAAAACATTATTTCTGGAACTCAGGTTTATAATATTGCTTTGGATCCTCAAAAAGGAGGAATCATGATGAGGTCAGCAGGAACTTCAGCTAAGGTTTTGTCTCATGAAGGGAAGCATACAACCTTAAAATTAAGATCAAAAGAAGTGAGGAAAGTATTATCTGAATGTTTTGCTTCAATAGGTCAAGTTTCTCATCCTGGTAAAAAGTTTGAAAAAATAGGGAAGGCAGGAAAAAAAAGGAGAAAGGGTTGGAAGCCAACAGTAAGAGGTTCTGCTATGAACACCATTGATCATCCGCACGGAGGAGGAACAGGAAGGACTTCTATTGGATTGAAACACCCAAAGACCCCTTGGGGGAAGAATGCTTATGGTGTTAAAACTAGAAAGAAAAATAAGTCGTCAGATAAATTAATAGTTAAAAGAAGAAAATAAAATGCCAAGATCACTTAAAAAAGGACCTTTTGTTAGTCCTAAATTATTAAAGAAAATGAAAAAACTTGGGAAGAATCAGCCAATTAAGACTTGGTCAAGAGGTTCGATTATAACTCCAGAAATGATTGGTTATACTTTTCTTGTTCACAACGGTAAAGACTTTATTTCGGTTAAGGTTAGAGAAGATATGGTTGGTCATAAGCTTGGTGAATTTTCTCCAACTACTAAATTTAATAGGCATGGAGGTAAAATGCAAAAAGACTTAGAAAAGAAAAAATGATATCAAAAGCCCAATTAAATTATTTAAAAATTGCTCCCAGAAAAGTTAGATTGGTTGCTGACTTAATCAGGGAGAAAGAAGTTGAGGAAGCTCAAAATATTTTGAATTTTACTCAAAAAAGGGCAGCTTTACCCTTATTAAAACTATTGAATCAGGCCTTAAAAAATGCTCAAAATCAACATTCAAACGTTAAGGATAACAATCTTTTTATTAGTAAGATTATAGTTAATGAAGGACCGGTTGCTAAGAGGAGATTGCCAAGAGCAAGAGGAAGGGCTGATGTTATTAGAAAAAGAACTTCTCATGTTACGATTATCCTTGACGAAATTAAGAAAGAAGTGAAAGATACTACTAAAAGAAAAAAGAAACTTAGCGAGAAGGAAGATACAGAGAAAAAGAAGAAGACAGAAAAGAAAAATCAAAAGAAAAAAGAGAGCAAAACAAAGAAAGAAAAGGTAAAAGAAAGAAATAAGAAAAAGAAGAAAAGAAGAAGTAGGGAAGATTATTCTAAAACCAAAAAAGGGTTAAAAGAGAAAAAAAGACAGGAGGTATTTAATAGAAAAGCGTTTTAATTAATATGGCACATAAAGTTAATCCAAAATTATTTAGGCTTAAAAGAACAAAAGATTGGGATTCCAAGGGCTTTTATGAAAAAGATTTTTCTAAATATTTAGAGGAGGATTTTGTTATTAGACAGTTTTTAGATGAAAAAATTGGAGATTGTGGAGTAGCAAGAATTAAAATTAAAAGATCTTTAAATACTGTTGAAGTAATTATTTATTCAATGAGGCCAGGTTTAATTATTGGAAGAGGGGGAGAGGGTATTAATAAGCTAAGAGAAGATTTACTTAAAAGATTAATAAGAAGAGGGGTTAGAAAAAGAGAGAAAAAAGAAGACCCTCGGATTAAATTAGAAGTTAAGGAGGTAAGAGATCCTTGGTCTAATGCTTCATTAGTAGCTCAATGGATGGCAGATCAAATTGAAAAAAGGGTTCATTATCGAACAGTTTTAAAGAAAGCTTTAGGTAAAATAATGGGACAAAAAGGAATAAAAGGAGCAAAAGTTCAAGTTTCAGGTAGATTGAATGGAATTAGTATTGCTCGAACAGAGTGGTTAAGAGAAGGGTTACTTCCAAGACAGACAATTAGAGCTGATATTGATTATTTCCAAGATAAGGCTCTTTGTAGTTATGGTGTTGTTGGAATTAAAGTTTGGATTTATCAAAAAGAAAATAAACTAGAAAAACAAAAAGAAAAATAAGATGGCCTTACTTCAACCTAAAAAAAGTAAATACAAGAAGAGCTTCAAGGGCAGAATGAAAGGATTGGCAAAAAGAGGAACTTTGATTTCGTTTGGTTCTTATGGGCTAAAGGCTATGGATTCTGCTTGGATTACATCAAGACAGATTGAAGCAGTTAGAAAGACAGTTATCCGACACTTTAAAAAAGGAGGAAAAATTTGGATTAGAATTTTTCCTGATAAACCGATTACTTCTAAAGGAACAGAATTTAAAATGGGAAGAGGCAAGGGTGATTTTTCTCACTATGTTGCCCCAGTTAAAGCAGGTAGAATCTTATTCGAGGTGGGAGGAATCTCTGAAGAAAGAGCAAGAGAAGTTTTAAGAATGGCTGCTCAAAAGTTGCCGATTAGAACAAAATTTGTTATTAAAAAAGGCCTAAAATGAAAAAAGACATTTTAAAAAATAAAAATAGAAAAGAATTAGAAAAAGAGCTGGAAAAAAAGAGAAAACAGTTAAGAGTTTTACGTTTTAATTTAGCTGTTAAGAGCTTGAAAAACCCGCAGGAAATTAAAGAGACTAAGAAAGATATTGCCAGAATATTAACCATTATTAACCAGAAAAAATAATATGCCAAAGAAAAAATTAAAAGGAATAATTATTTCGGATGGGATGAATAAAACAGCAGTTGTAAAAGTGGAGAGAATTGTTGAACATCCTCTTTATGGTAAGAGGTATAAGGGCCATAAGAAATACAAGGCTCATGATGAGAATGAAGAATTTAAAGTTAATGATAAGGTTATTATTGAAGAATGTCGACCAATTTCAAAAGATAAAAAATGGAGAATAGTTTCTAAAATATGATACAATTAAGATCCAGAGTAAAAGTGGTTGATAATAGTGGAGCTAAGGAGCTTGAATGCGTCCATGTTTTAGGTGGTTCAGGGAGAAGATATGCCCGGATAGGAGATGTCATTGTTGGTGCCGTTAAAGTTGCTGAACCAAGAAAAGATGTTAAAAAACATGATGTTGTTAGAGCTTTAATTGTAAGACAGAAAAAAGAATTTAGAAGGCCGGATGGTTCTTATATCAGATTTAGTGACAATGGTTGTATTATTTTAGAAGGTAAGAGCAATAAGCCTAAAGGAGGAAGAATTATTGGTCCTATAGCGAGAGAAATCAAGGAGAAAGGATTCCAAGAGGTGGTCGCTATAGCAAGAGAAATAGTATGAAAATAAAAAAAGGAGACACAGTGTTGGTAATTTCTGGTAAGGATCGCAATAGAAAAGGCAAGATTTTAAAAACTTTTCCCAAAGAAAAGAAGGTTGTTGTTGAAAATATTAATTTAATGAAAAAACATCAAAAAGCTCGCGGCCAAGAAAAAGGACAAATTATTAAAAAGCCTGCTAAAATTGATGTTTCAAATGTTGCATTAATTTGCTCAAAATGTAAAAAAGCAACAAGGGTTGGTTATAAAGTTGGAAAAAACCAAAAGAGTCGTATCTGTAAAAAATGCGGTAAAAAAATATGATATTATTAAAAGAAAAATATAATAAGGAGGTAGTTCCAGCAATGATGAAAAAATTTAATTTAAAGACTAAGATGGCCGTACCTAGAATAGAGAAGGTTGTTGTTAATGTTGGAATTGGTAAAGAAATTTCTGGAAAAGGATCAGGAGAAACGAAGAAATTTATTGAAACTATTTCGAAAGATTTGGCTGAAATTACTGGTCAGAAACCGGTAGTTACTAAAGTAAAAAGATCAATTGCAGGGTTTAAAATCAGAACAGGAATGCCAGCTGGAATAGCCGTTGTTTTAAGAGGTCAAAAAATGAGAGATTTTTTAGGGAGATTGATTCACGTTGTTTTCCCAAGATCAAGAGACTTTAATGGATTGGAGCCTGGTTCGGTTGATAGAGAGGGTAAT
>CAZJSP010000021.1:0-7979 GCA_964548875.1 uncultured Candidatus Saccharibacteria bacterium
GAATAGAATCTAATAATTCATATGCTTTTTCTTTGTTACTATATAATTCTTTAAGAAAAGCTATTTCATCTTTAGCATAGTCAAGTTTTACTTCAATTCTAGAAAAATGGAAAGATGCTTGCCTTAAAATGCCTTTTTCCTCCGATATCATTTTCATAATTTCGGGTTCAACAACAGTATTTGTTTCTGGAGATAATATCCCAATTCTTTTCATATTAAGCACTAATTATCTTTTAATAATTCACCTACTAAGGTTCTGTGCTTTAAGACTCGCTTTACTTTAATATCATATTCTCTGCCTATTGGTAATAGTCTATTTTTAACAACAAGTCTCGTTGGGCAAGTCCCTAGTTGCAGTAGTATAGAATCTCCATTCTTCCAAACTTCTGCTCTTGCGTTTTTTAAAATACTGCCTTTTGGAAATACTCTTTCAAGCATTGGAATAGAAAAGTTTTTATAAATCTTCTGTTTCCATTCTTCATACTCTTTTTCTTTAGCTTTATTAGTTAGGGCTGGAGTTTCCATACTAATACCAAATGGAGAAGAAAATCTTCTGAAAAAGAGCCTTCTCGTCTGATATCCTTTTTTCATTATTTGTTGGAGAAACTTGAGATTGTAATCCAGGGTCTCCGGTCTTTGGCCTGGGAGATTATATATGAGATTAATTCCATTGAGAAAACGAGGAGCTCCATTTTCTCCTTTTTCTTTTCCATATTCATTTAATATCGAAATAGCTTCCATTATCTGTTTAACGTTTGAATTGAGAGTATTTATTTTTCTAACTACCGGATCGAAAGATTCAATCCCAAAGGGAGCAATATTACCAGAAGTACAATATTTAACAATTAATTTTGTTATTTCTCGTCCTTGGTCAGTAATAACACTTTCTGGATTTACGTTATCAATATGTAAAACTTTTAAGTTTGGACACCTCTCCCTTATTCCATATAATAAGGCTTCTACTTTAGATGTGTTTTGCTTCATATAGTAATAAAAGTTAGGGTTTCTACCAATTCTGAAGTACCTAGCTCCGTTATCATATAGTTTGCCTATTTCTTCAATGATATTATTAGCTTTTCTAAAAACTACGGGGCCTTTCCTGAGTCGCTCAATACAAAAAGAACATTTTGCCCAATTACAACCTATCATACTCTCGATCTCTACAACTCTTGGTGCTCCTATTTGATTAATAATCGGAGGGCTGGATTTGGTTATTTTTGCTAGTAAATTATAATTTGGAGAAAAAGAATTTCGCTCTCCCTTTAGTAGAAAATTATATGCTAGTCCTGTCACCACATAATCAACACTTCTAAATAAAAGAGATTCTTTAAATTCTGAGGGCATTTCTTTGTTCCCTCCCAATACATAAATTAAAACCTTTTTCGCTTTAAAGTCTTTTAGAAGTTTGTACAATTCTGAAGCTTTTGGAGGATAGGCTGATACATATTTATAATCAACAAAACATCCCATCACTATATAAATAGTGTCAGCTTTTTTCATTAAAGGTAAAGCCTTTTCAGAATTAAGAGTAAGGTTTAATGTCGAGATATCTGAAGTTCCTTCAGGAACATTCTTGCCTTTATCCTTAGCATGTCTTAGATCATCAATCGTTAGATAAAAGTGCTTTCTTTTTAAGTAATTGAGTGCTCCTGAAATATACCGCTGATGAACACCTAGAAATGGCGGAGCTCCGTAGCCGGAAGGTTCGTCACTATAACAATCTAAAATTACATCGTAACTAGTTTCAGACATCATATTGAGTTTATTTAAATGATAATACATGATTATAAAATAAATTACATTACGTAACAAGCTAATTGACAGACAAAATAATTGGCAGTTTTTACTCTACTATATTAAAATGTTCCAGAATGGTTTATAAACTACACTATTGTACCCAATACCAAATTTTTTCAACAAAACTTTAAAGCTACTTCCTTCATGATAGCAGCATTTTCGCCTTCTGTAATTAAGTAACTCTTTTTTTAAGTAATAATCTTTTATTTTCTACTATATTTTAGATCAGATATGGAAAAAAGATATGGTAGAAAATATTATAGTTCTGCAATCTTAGAAGAATATTAATTAGGAATATGTTTAATAGTAAACTAAAGAAAAACCAAGCCAAAATTAATCGAGAAATAGTAAGGCACGATAAAGGAGATAAAAGCTACTATATTACGGCTAATAGAACCTTAAATCTTGCTAAAAATGCAGCTGAAATCTTTAAAAATTCTGAAGTATCTAAAAAACGACAATTGATTAGTTTTCTACTTCAGAACTGCAAATTAGAAGGAAAAAGACTCAATTTGAACTTAAAACACCGTTTGATACGGTGCTTGAAGCAAAAACGTGTTCCTCAATGGGTGCCAATCCGGTCAAGAACTCAAAAAAGAAGAATTTTAAGGGGAAAAATTAATTAAATCTTTCCTCTTTTTAAAGCTAATGGGTCGGGGGTAAAATGGGACAAATGGGACACTATTTTAAGCTTGTTTCTTTAAATAAATTATTTGTTTTGGTAAACTTAAATTGTTGAAGATTACAAAAATTATTTGGTGTTAACTTCATCAAAAAGAAGAGTAAGTCATTCATCTAAAGGAAAGATTTAAAGTATTGAAAAACCTTTAACAATCTAATAAAATTATTTTTAAGCAATATGCAAAAGCATAATAAAATAAAAATAGGCAAGGTTGGAAGAAAGGTCGGTCAACAAATTAATTATGAACTAATTAGCTCTAGCTCAATTAATTTAAAAAATACTGATTTGCTTGACGCCTTCACTAAAATAGCCGTATTAATAGTTTTAGCAGGTTATAAGAAATGTAATTACATAAACGTCAACGACAAACTCAATAACAACATAAATTTAAAAGAGCTTTCCCAGTATCTTTCCTATGTACTTAACCATCCTGAATTCGCACCCATCAAATATAATTTAAAAATAACCGACCAAGAAAAGTTAACTAATAAAAAACCTAATTTCACAGAGAATAATTACGACAGTATAATTTCTTTTAGTGGAGGTATAGATAGTACCGCTGGCTTACTTCACTTTCTTGATAAAGAAGAATATGTTCAACCATTATGGATAAGTTTCGGCCAAAGAAATAGCGAGGCAGAATTGAATGCAGTAAAGAGAGTATTAAACAAACTTGAAATAGATCCATTCATAATAAAGATGAACATTAATAAATATATTCTTAATGGGTGGAAGGAATGGAGCTATATTGTACCAGGTCGAAATTTTGTTTTTCTAAGTTTTGCAAATGCCATTCTAAAACAATCCAAAAAAGAAAAGGGGGCTATATACTTATGTGCACACAAAGATGAGATGAAACATCATCGAAATACTGATAAAAGCAAATACTTCTTTGAAAAAGCCACTAAGTTTTTCACTATTAGCAATCAAAAAAATATAATTGCTACAACCCCTTTTGCCGATATAAGCAAAACGGAAATCTTATCTTATTGGAAGAGAAATTGGCTACAAAAATATAAAACTACCCCCCACGATACCACTAGTTGTTATTATGAACACGGATGCGGAGAATGTGAAGTTTGTTTAAAGCAAACAATATCTCTTTTAGCTTCTGGTTTTGACATAGACCCCTTCTTAAAAACACACCCGATGAAAGATCCATCAGGACTTATTACAAATAAATGGATTTCTAAACTCAAATCAAACAAGTTTACAAAAATTAAAAAATTAGATTTTCTTATTGCTATAGAAAAATCTCTTGATATTGTCCCTAAAGAAGCAAAAGAACTTTATAAAAATTTACCCCATAAGACTCTATCAGCAATCGAGGAAAGAAAAAGAGAGATTAAGACAGCTAAAATTTAATAATATGCTTAAGTCTAACTACAACAAAAAACAGTTGAAAAAAAGTCTCGATGTTTTTGAGAAGCATAACAAAGAGAGACCTAAACCAGAAAGAAATTTAGATCAATTTCGAGCTACAAACAAAACTGTTTTAAAAAGAGCGATGATACTTGGGAAAACTAAAAAAATTTCCTCTAAAAAATTTCTGTTTCTGGGGGATAATGATTTAACATCAGTGATTTTTAGCCTATTTTTCAAAGCTAAGAAAGTAACAGTTGTTGATATCGACAAACGAATATTAAAGCTCATTAAAAAGATATCAAAAAAGGAAGATCTTTCTATAAATCTCTTCCAACACAATTTAAGAAACCCTCTTCCTAAAAGAAACTTTAGAGATTACGATATCATCTTCTGCGATCCACCCTACACCCCTTTAGCTACCAATACTTGGTTAAAAAGAGCTGTCGAGGCCAGTTTATCCAAAGGAGACATTAAAAAAAGAAAAAAAACGACAACCTTGCTCTTCAAAAAATACTTCCTATGTTACGGCTATACAGAAAAGAGTCTAATAAGAGGGTTCGAAATTCAAAGAATAATAACAAATTTAGGGCTAGTAATTCAAGAAAAAATAAGAAATTTTAATCACTATTATCGAGCAAGCTCGATAAACTCGGCTAGTGATCTTTATTTAATTAAGCCAACTCCCAAGGTAAATATAAAAAGGATGACAATTAGAAGGCATGAATTTTATACAGGTCAAAAAAGTAATAAAAATAATAAATAAGAAATGAAAAATATAAAAATAGATTTTCCTATTTCAGGAACAAGAATTTCAATTCCTTTTCAAGCAATATGCTCAATCACTAATAAAGAATTTGATGGTAATGTCATTATTGAATATTATCCAAATGAGAAAGTTTTGGAATTTGTCAGTGCGGAACAAGAAGTGCAAAACTTTGTTAAAAAACCGCTAACTGTGGAAGGGCTTACGAATAGGATTTTTAAAAACGTTAAAAAAAGCATTCGTCCTAAATATTTAAAGGTACTAGTAGATGTTGAAAGATCTAAGGCACATCAACCAGTACAAGTATGGATAGAAAAACAGACATGCTTTTAGAAGATTTTTGTTTTTTATATACTTAGAATGGTCACTAGATTAAGATAGAGGACCATTTGATCCATAAAATTACTGTAATTTCTGTAAAATAATGAAGTCTTCTATTTTTTTGCACCTCATCTTACCCAGTAAAGATATTGGCTCCTTCAAGACACTATAAAGTTTTTAAACAGTGGCTTAAATTTCCCAATGTCTAATTAGCTAAAGAAAGGTTTTGCAACCCAAGGTATTTATTTTTTATCTAATATTTCACCAAATATTTTATTCGATAGGCTAATTAACTCTTCGTCTTGAACAACCAACTTGAAAATAGGATCGCTTGTAAATGGTTGCCATCGATTTAAAACATCTAATTCGCTTGCTCCAAAAGCGTCTTGCTTTTTATCTTCAAAAGTACTTGCTGTAGCACATTTATTTATTCCAGCATCAGTATGCTCAATATGCAAATCATTAGCTATTTTTCTTCGATAATTTTTACAAGAAAACCAAAAATTAAAATTAACTACAATCTTTTTGGGGGGTAAATAATTTGTATAACCAAGATATTCTTTCGCGTACATTTTCCATAACTTAATGAGTCTGAAAGTACTTTCTCGAGAATCTAAATTAATTCCCGTTCTATGATTATCTTTAAGCCATTGAATTCTACAAGCAAAGAAATTAAAAGGATCCCTTATAATTAATATGTTAAAAATTCTTTTGCTCTTCCCTACATATTGATCATGTTTTTTGAAGAATTCCTCACAAAAAATATTTGACAATTCTTCGTCTTCATAGCTGTATAACAAACAATCTTTAATCGTTGGTTGTATAACCTCTTTTTTAAATGAAAAGCCATCAGAAAACCCAGTTAACTTGTCCGGCTTTACAGTAGAGAAAGGATTACTTTTGGGGTCTACATAGTTCAAAAAACATTTTCTGCCAGTCTCTTGGGAAAGAATCCAGTTAATTACCGCATGATTACCACTGCGTTGTAAACCAACAACTCTTATTTCTTTCTTATTTATAATTTTTTCCACTTTTTCTTTTTAAGGTATAAAAAACAATCATTAGATAGTCAATTTCTATTAAGTCTCTTTTCTGTCAAATTTATATAATTACTAAATATATTAACAAAGTTTTCAACTCTGAAATTTTTAGCATTCTCTTGGCACTTTAAAGCAACCTTTTTTCTTTTTTTAGAATTCATAATAAGTTTTGTTAATTCTTCTTGAATTTGCGAATAAGGAACCTTAAGAGCACCTAAATGAACCTCTGGATAAACTTCGGAATTAGGAACAATACAAGCCATACCTGCTGCCTCTTGTTCTAACATACTCGTACCAAAACTTTCATGAAGAGAACAACTAAAAGATATATCCATACTTTTTAAAAAAGACCAATACTTTTTTTGATTAGAGATTCTATTTTGAATTCTTATATTTTTCAACTTTTTTTGCTCCTTCTTCTTCTTAAACTTTTGATAGCTTGCTTTAAGATAAGAAAGTTTTTTACTCCCCCAGTTCTCTTTTCTCCCAATATAAAACTCTACTTCAGGAAACCTCTTAGCTAAATTATAAATAATTTCCAAAGCTTGAACGAAGCCCTTATCAACACGCCACATATGGTTCCATAACACTCTTATTCTTCTACTCTTAGATAAAAGGGGGGGAGCTTGAGTAATTAATTTTATATCTACTCCAGGATAAATTAATTTAATTGCCGGCAATTCTAATTTTTGGGCTTCTTTTTCTAAAAGCCTCTTAGTAAAAAGGCTGTTTACTAAAAGATCTTGACAATATCCTATATAGGTTGCAAATTCTTTTTTAAAAGCATTTCCATAACAATTCTTCTCACAGTTCCAACCCAATATTTGATCAGGAAATAAAGCATAAAAAACAACTGGTCTCCCTTGTTTTCGAGCATAATTTACTAACTTCATTTTAGGATCAGTAATAATAAAAAAGTCCATCTCTGATAACGAAGAAAGTGCCACTCTTCTTTTGCCAGAAAGCAGATTTCCAAACAAAGCTATTCCTTTCTTTTCTAAAAGCTGAAGCCCTCTTTGACTAATTATTTCATCCCAAGAATTCTCTAAAAAAACTTTAATCATATACGTGAAAAAAATTTTGACAATAATAACCTAAATAATAGAATAGTCTCCAAAGAAGAAAATAGAGAGCAACCTTAATTCCTTTTTTTTGTTTAACATCATAAAAAGTATTCTTAACGCGATAGAAGGGGTTCTTTCCAAATGGGCGATCAGAGTATTCAACACTTGCTCTTTTACCCGTCCCAATTCTAAAAGCAGCCCTTAAATCATGGAGAAAATTAACAGATCCATGCTTAACATATGCTCCTTTAGCAAAAATAACTGGTATGTTGGCTTTTTGTATTCGATAATTTAAATCAGCATCTTCAGCCCATGCAACATGCTTATTAAAATAAAAGCCAGAAATTTTACTAATAATATCTTTATTAAGTGCTAAACCCGGGGTATATGCGACCGGAAATGAATTAAAATAATCTCTAGTCTCTGCAATAACTTTACTTAAAAATCGATTTGTTCTGTATGGATAAATTATTCTAGCTCGAGCTACTTGATAAGAATCAAGAGCTTTAAAAAGAGAACGAATACAGCCTTTTTGAAATAAAGTGTCAGAGTCAGTAATAATAACCTTTTGATAGCTTGCATTTTTTATTCCGATATTAGAAGTTACAGCAAGATTTCCCACTGGAGCTAAAACATGCTTCGCTCCTAATTTTTTTAGTTTCTTTTGAATTTTTTTATTAGAAGGCATTGAAACAATTACCTCGACATCTTCATCTATACTCTTAATACAGTCAAAGACTTTTTCGTCATCTTTACATTTTATTATTATAGATATTTTCATCTTTTATTATCTAACATATGCCCCTACTCTTTTATACTATAATATTAAGAAGTCAATTTGTCCAGAATTCAAAAAAACAAGTTTATATAAGCATTTTAAATGCTAACGGGTCTCCTCGAACTTCGCCCTGCAATGGGTGGCTAACGGGATTCGAACCCGCTCCAAG
>CAZJSP010000022.1:0-7973 GCA_964548875.1 uncultured Candidatus Saccharibacteria bacterium
TTTCCAGCAGAAATCAGGGTGTGAGGGGGTCAAATAATTTTTTCAAATTTTTTAGGTAGACTGTTATTTTTATCCCAACCCCTTAATATTTTTTTAGATTTCTTTTTTAAATTTTTGTTCTTAATCAAAACATTTTTTTCAAAATAATTTAAAAGAAAAGGAAGATTTTCTTTCTCTTTTTCCCATGACAAATAAGCAGCAACAAGGCTTTCTTGTTTTGTTCCAACGCATTCAAAGGGCTTAAAATAGTCCCCTTCCCCTATGAGCTTTTTAAAGAGAATTAAAGCTTCTTTTTTTTCAAAAAGATTTTCTCCAAAAAAACTAATTATTTTTTCTTTTTTCAAAAAAGGATAAAGAGCCATAAAAAGAAACAAGCATTTAGGACAATTCCTACACCACTTCCCTGCTTCAGTTGTTTTGTTGCAGCTTGAAAAGAAAGGGAAATATTTTTCATATTCTGAAAACAATCTTGTAATTTGTAATTCGTAAAGAGGCCTTAAAAAACTAAAATATTCAGCATCATTAATAATAT
Organism: uncultured Candidatus Saccharibacteria bacterium; assembly: GCA_964548875.1. Lineage (GTDB taxonomy): Bacteria > Patescibacteriota > Minisyncoccia > Minisyncoccales > JANBVM01 > CAYSZX01. The sequence goes on from CAZJSP010000022.1 coordinate 533, forward strand.
TTTTTTTGTAATATTTTCTAAACTTTTTCTCAAAACGATAAGTTTTGGAATATTGATGATTAATTTCTGTTCCTAAATAATTTAAATTTCCCTCATTTGAACTTCTCTCATTAGACAGAACAATATATTTTTTATCAAAAAGATAACCAATTAAAAGGCTTAAAAAAGAAAGATAGGCTGAAAAAGGAGTGTGTCCGTTTAAAAATCCCTTTCTATTTAATTCTATTAATTTAGGGTCAATTCTTCTTTCTATTTCAACTATTTTTTTAAATCCACTAATTTTAAATATTTTTTTAGTTGTAGGGTTTGGATTTAAGGTAAAAGAAATAGAACCCTGTTTATCTTTTAATAATTCAAGACTAACAATAGAATCTTTTCCTCCACTAATTGGAATTAAACATTCTTTTTTTAATTTTTGTTTAGAAGCCTTAAAGATCTTTTTTTCATTATTCGTTTTAATTTTTAAAAAATTATCTATTTTCCAATTGATTTTATTTTGATAGAAGAACTCTCCTAGCCCTCTAATTATTAGGTCTTTCCACCAATCAATTTGTTTTTGATTTAATTTTCCAGTCTTAATTTTAATAATCGGAGAACAGGTTGCCTTCCAATAACTAATCATTTCTATTAAACCTAAGTGAAAAACTAAATTATCTATTAATTTTTTATCAAAATTCTTTTCTTCAACGTTCTTAATAATTATTTTGGGGTGGAAATTAATACTGGAATTAATTTCAAAGTTAAAAGAAATAACAAGATTATTGTTTTTAATTTTCCAATCATAATCTTGATAATAGAAAACAGGATATTTTTTTCTTAATTTTGAAAACATTTAACCAGCTAATCTAATAGCAGTTCCTAGTACTGCAAACATAATACTAATAATCCAAAATCTCATTGTAATGTTATATTTAGGCCAACCTAAAGCTTCAAAATGATGGTGTATGGGGGTGCATTTCCACACCTTTTTACCTAAATATTTTTTAGATAAAAGCTGAATTAGTATTGATCCCACTTCCATAACAAGAACCCCAGAAATAATTGGCAGTATAATGATTGAATCAGTTAGAAAAGCAACAACTGCCATTGCTGAAGTTAAGCCCATTACCCCTGTTTCTCCCATGTAAAACTGAGCTGGAGGAATATTAAACCATAAAAAAGATAGAAGGCCACCAGTAACAACCGCACAAAAAGTAGCTAAATCGGCTTTTCCTTGAGCAAAGGAAATAATAGTAAAAGCTCCAAAAATTGAAGCAAACACTCCGCCTGATAAGCCGTCTAATCCGTCCACTGCTCCACTAGCCCAAGAAGCTAGCATAACAATAACAAATAAAGGAATGTACCAGTATCCAATAAAAATATCTATCCCATTAGGGAAGTTATAAATTAAAGGAATATGAATGGTTCTCCATCCTAGCTTAAAATAAATCCACCAGCCTCCAATTAAGCCAATGGTTAGAATAGTGATCATTCTTTTTAAGAAACTCATTCCCCCTCTTACGTATTTACCTTTGTCACTGATAGTTAAAAAGTCATCAATAAAACCGACAAGAGACCCAACTATTAAAGCAAACAATGGGAGCCAAGTTTCACTTCTGGTTAAAAAATTTACATTTCTAAACCACCAAATTAGTCCACTTTCTGAGATTAAAAAAGCAATTAAGACAGTTAATAGAACAGATCCCCAAATAACTATTCCTCCTGATCTCGGAACAACTCTTTTTTTACCCTTTCTCAAAGACTTTAAAACAGTAGCTTCCTCATTAGTAATTGTTTTTAATTGTTCTTTCTTTTTCCAAAACTTATGTTTTCTTAAAGCCCTAATAATATAGGGGGTCCACAGCAATGAAAGAATGGTTGTAAACGCTGATAAGCTTAATAACCTAATTAAATTAAAAGTAAATAGTGTCATTGTAAATTAATCCAATTTATAATTTTTTGCATTTCTTCGACTCTTTTGACTGAAGATTCAGCCCCCAATACTATATTAATAAAGGTTTGATTTTTTTCATTTTTTAAAATTGTTAATAAACAGCCCCCAGCTTTTAAGGTGTAACCCGTCTTGCCTCCTAGTAGTTCTTGATTAGGATTTAAATATAGAGAACTTAATCCGTTAAGAGTTCCATAAACTTTATTTTTTAATGAAGTCTCTATTATAAGAGGATAATTGCTAATAATATGTTGAGTCATTCTTGCTAAATCTCTTGCTGTTGAATAATTAGTAATGTGGTGATTTTCTGGATCAAGACCAGTCACATTTATAAAATAGGTATTTTTTAACCCTATTTGATTTGTTTTTTCATTCATCTGTTGGATAAAATCTTCTTTTTCAAATAGTTCTGCTAAAATTAAAGCTGCATCATTATTAGAATAGACTAAGGCTAATTCTAAAAAATCCTGTATTGTTTTTTCTTGATCGGCGATTAAAACATTTAAAAAATAAGGACTTAACTCTTTTTTTATCTCCTCTGGAATCTGAATAACAGAATTTAAATTATAATCTGTCTTTGAAAGGTTATCGATTGTTACTGCAGCAGTCATTAATTTAGTAATGGAGGCAATGGGTACCCCCTTATCAATATTTTCTTGTAAAAGAATTCTTTCTTTTCCTTGGCTGCTAATTCTTTTCACAAGGAAGGCCTCTGCTTCAATTTCTATTTTTGGTAAATTATTTTTTTCAGGAACAACAATATGTCTTTTATCTATTGAATAAATTATTTGAGCATAATAAAGATCTTGCATCTGTTCTGTCAGAAAAGAAAAAAGATAAAATAAAAAGAAACCAATAAAAATAATTAAGATAAGAATTTTAAATTTTTTCATTTTTCTTCATTAGGATATAAAACTGATAATCTTTGATCAATTCTAATCATGTCTCTAGGGAAAAGGCTAGCTTCTTTGACACTCGACAAGTCAAGGGTTTCCTTAACCAGTCTTTCTGCACCAATAGCGAAACCACCTTCTGGAGGCATTCCATATTTAAAGGCCTGCAAATAAAAATCAAAATCTTTAGGATTGTTCCCTGCCTCTTTGATGCTTTTAACCAATTCTTTATAATCATTAATTCTTCTTCCTCCGGTTACTATTTCTAGTCCCTTGTAAAGTAAATCAAAACTTAAGGTATATTCTTTATTTTCAGGATCTTTATAAGTGTAAAAAGGTCTTTTTATAGTTGGATAATGAGTAATAAAAACAAAATCTGAGTTATGTTTTTCTTTAGCCCATTTTCCTATTTCTCTTTCGTCTTCTGGTTCTAAATCTGCCTCATTTCTATTATCTCGACCAGTTCTTTCCAAAATTATTTTTTGAGCTTCTCTCATTTTAATTCTTGGTATTTTTTTACCAAAACTTGGAGCTGATTGTTCGAACAATTTTAAATCTTCAGAACATTCCTTTTCTATTTTTTGGAAAATATGTTTAATTGTTTTTTCACAAATATCCATAATTTCTTCCCAGGAATCAATGAACCCCACCTCTGCATCTAAACTAATATATTCTGATAAGTGTCTTGTTGTCATGCTTGGCTCTGCCCTGCAAACATGAGCAACTGTAAAAACTCTTTCATTAACTCCAACCATAATTTGTTTGTAAAATTGAGGGCTTTGAGCTAAATAAGCGTCATAATCAAAATAATCTAAGCGGAAAATCTCAGCTCCTCCTTCAGTAGCAGTCGGAACAATGACTGGTGATTGAAATTCGCTAAAATCCATTTCTTTTAAGGACTTTCTAAAGCCCTGAATAATATTTTCTTTAACTTTAAAAATAGATTTTATTTTTTTGTTTCTGAGGGTTAAAGGGCGATAATCTAAAAGGTTGGTCAGGTTAACATTAAGATTTTTTAGTTCAAAAGGGAGGGTTTTTGATTTAACAAGAATTTTCAGGTCTTCTCCTTGTAATTCAACTGTTCCACTTTTAATGTCCGAATTAATCATTTTTTCAGGTCTTTTTTTAACTGTTCCTTGGACCTCAATAATCCATTCGTCTTTTAATGTTTCAGCTAATTGATAAACCCTTTCATTTTTAGGAGTAAAAACAATTTGTAATAGGCCCTCTCTGTCTCTTAAATCGATAAAAACAATTTTACCGTGGAGCCTAACGCTATGGACCCACCCGGAAACCTTAATTTTTTCTCCGACCTTATCAATTGTTTTTGTACTTAAAATTCTTTTCATTTTTCTTTTTTATTAATTATTTTTAAAGCAATATTATAAATATTTCCAGCTCCCATTATAACAACTACCTCTTCTCTTTGAAGATTATTATCTAAATAATTTTGAATTTCTTCTTGTGGTAAATATTTAACATTCTCTTTATTGATAGCATTAACTAGTTTTTTAGAACTTACCTTTTCTTTTATCTCTTCTGATTCTCTTCCTGCAACTTCATAAATATTATCAATAAATATTTTGTCGACAGGAGCATTTTTTATTGCTTTTACGAATCGATCAAAAAGATAATAAGATCTTTGATATTGATGAGGTTGAAAGAAACACCATATTTTTCTTTTAGGATATTTTTCTCTGATTGCTTTTAGGGTTTTTTCGAGAGCTGTTGGATGGTGAGCATAGTCATTAATAAGGGTAAACTTTTTAGGCTTATTTATCTCAATGATTTCGAACCTTCTCCAAGATCCTTGATATTGAGATAGAGCTTCAAAAGTGGTTTTATCGTCTATTTTTAAAATTCTTGCTAATTTTAGAACAGCTAAAGCGTTAGAAACATTAAAATCGCCCGGTAATTTTAATATTCTCTCTATTTTTTTCTTTTCTTTATCTTTTAAAGAAAACCAGTGAACATTATCATCTTTTCGAATAATTTCTCTGACTTTTGCTGAATCTTTATTGGCGATTAAATAACCATCTTTTTCTGGTAGTTTGTCAATAAAGCTACGAAAACCGGCTAATAATTTATTAGTGTTTTTATAATAATCTAAATGATCTTTCTCGATGTTAGAAAGTATAATGATTTGAGGGGAATAATGAAGAAAAGAACCAAGATGCTCGCAAGCCTCAACAACTAAATATTGAGAATTGCCTGTTCTTTCGTTTGAATTATTAAATTCTTTGATTTTTGTTCCAACAATAACTGTTGGATCAAAACCGGCTTTTTCCAATAAAATACCAGCTATTGCAGTAATAGTGCTTTTTCCGTGAGTTCCGGCCACGGCAACTGTATAATGCTTTCTTGTTAGCTCTCCTAAGGCGTGAGGATAGTCTAAAAGATTTAATTTTAATTGCTGAGCTTTTTTAATTTCTGGGTTACTTTTTGGAATGGCTGGACTATAAATTACTCTATCTATTTCTTTAGTAATTAAGCTGGGGTCATGTCTGCCGGCCACTATTTTAATTCCCTCTTTTTTAAGAGATTCAATAATTTCTGAGTTTGTTAAATCAGAGCCAGTTATTTCTGCCCCTTTTGAATGGTAATATTTAGCTAAAGCTGAAACACCTATTCCGCCGATACCAATAAAATGAATTTTCATTATTTCTTTAAATTGATAGTTTGTAATTTGGTATATTGAGATCCTCCTTTTCGAAGACGGCTTTCAATAATATCAACAGAAAAGACTTCAAATTTTAAAAAAACATCTCTTTTAATTTTTGGTCTTTCTTCTTTTTTAATTTGGTAAAATTCTTTTTGAAGCCTTCCAAGGGTTACATGAGGAGTATAACCATTTTTAAAGGTGGTAATATTTCGAGCTGGCAAATTAAATAGGCCTCTTTCTAGATCGGTTTTTAATGCTCCCATTTCCTTTGATTTTTTGCCTGTTATCCAAACCATTCTTGGTTTTTTATGTGATGGTCCATAACAAATCTCATTCAAAACAACAAAAAAAGGTTTGTATTTTAAGGCTGTCTTTTTAGTAAAATTAATAACCCTGACAATATTTTGATCTTTTACGTCTCCTAAAAAGGATAAGGTGATATGGAGATTTTCTTGAGGGGTCCATTTAACTGGTAAATCTGGATATTTTGTTTGGTAGTGGACCATTTTCTTTTTAATCCCCTTAATAGGATTGATAGCTATAAATATTCTGCGCATCATATTATTTCTACTATAACACTTTATTTAATTTAATAAAGATAAAATATTATTAAGAATTGAATTTTTTAAGGGAAAGTTTAAAATTAAAACATATGATCGGTGTTAGTGAAATAAAAGCTGTTATTCCAAGCCATTTTATAGGCAGTAAAAATATTGCTAAATCTCAAAATCTTTCTTTAAACTATGTTACAGAAGGCTTGGGTGTTAAGGAATCTAGATTTCTTTATAAAGAATCTCTGGAAGAGTTAATAGTTAAGGCTCTTAAAAAAATTAACTATCAAAACGCAGGAAGGTTTATTCTTGCTTCTGAATCAGATAAGGACCTTTCTAAGGCTTCTTTATCTCTTAGTGCCGTCAATGAACAACTAGGATTAAGGACAGTTCCCTTTCAATTGAAATTTGCTTGTTTGTCTGGAATTCAAGGATTATTAAATGCTTGTGAGTATGTTTATTCTCACAATAAGCCTGCTATTCTTATTGCGGCAGATCGATCTCTTTACAAAAAAGGCAAAGCTGGAGCAACGCAAGGAGCAGGAGTTGTTGTAATGAAAATTGAAAAGAATCCTAAGCTTTTAGAAATTGATTTCCAAAATTATGGAGAATATGCTGAGAATATTGATGATTTTAAGGTTCCTTTTCAATCTGCTCCGTTTCCAAAAGTTAATGGCAGCTTAACAAAACCAGCCTATATTAAATGTGTTTTAAATTCTCTGGAAAAATACAAAGAGATAAAGTTAAAAGAAAAATCACTTATTAAAAGTGTAGATTATTTTGTTTTTCATTCTCCTTTTCCTAAAATGGTTTTATGGGCAGCAGCCTCTTTATGGAAATCTGAAAAAGATCCAGATGGTCATTTCAAAAGCCTATTAAATCAAAGCATTGAAAATTCCACCCTATTTAAAAAAGCAAAAAAAATATTCGATCAAGCAAGGATTAACCCAAAATTTAAAAACTTTTTTCAAGAAAAGATTCAAAAAGGATTAATTTATAATCCATATATTGGAAATTGTTATACGGCCTCCATTTTTATTTCTTTGATTTCAATTTTAGAGAAATCAAAAAAAGGACAAAATATTTGTCTGGTTGGCTATGGTAGCGGAGCTGGCTCTATTGCTCTGGGAGGTACTCGCAAGTCAATGATTTTTAAAAGCGACTTATCAGAACAAATAGATCAGGGGCAAGCAATTACTCTCTCTCAATACCAGAAATGGTTTAAAAATATTAATTAATTCTTTTTAAAAAAAATAATTTAGAAGGTAGTGAAATTTAAAGTTAAAAACAAAAAAAGATATAATTTATTAACCTTATCCAGGAAGATTGGATATCGTTATCTTAGGCAAAATAAGGAAACCGGGGAAAAGGTTTTTGTTAGATCTTTAGCCCCAGGCGGATATCC
>CAZJSP010000023.1:0-7778 GCA_964548875.1 uncultured Candidatus Saccharibacteria bacterium
CATCTACATCTAGCTTATAACTAGAATCTGGTGTTGTCCCGATGCCGACGTTGCCAGGATGTTTAACCGTAATATGTGCATTTGTCCCCCATCCCATTGATATAGCTTCATTATCAGGATTAATAGCAATCGAACCAGTCCTTGCATTTCCTGCTGTGTTCCATCCGAAAAGTTGTAATCTTACTTCATCTCCATCTTGTCCTGACGGATTAGCAACAACTAAACGATGACTCGGACTCGTCGTCCCGATGCCGACGTTGCCGTTTTCGTCTATTCTCATTACCTCATTATGCCCGCCTGTAAAGAATTGTAATTCGTTGTAAGGATTGTTATTTGTAGCCGCAATTCCAGCTCTTGTTCCATCATCATAAGCGAAGTTGATTTCACCACCCCTTTCTACATATATGCTCCCATGTACATCTAGTTCTGCCCCTGGACTCGCCGTCCCAATCCCCAACCTCTTATTCGTATTATCCCAAAATAAGTTAGCATTATCTTCAGTTAAAGAACCATCAGTATCTCCAAAAGGAACTGAGCCTGTAGCTAAATTAGGATTAATAGTTGCGTTAATAGTTCCGTCTACTGTTAAATCTCCGCTCACAGCAACATCACCATCGGTATCGATACTAAATAAACTATCACCTCCAGGACTAAAACCTGCAGCTGTCTCTAACTTATAACCTATTGAAAATATGTTACTTGCTGTTGGACCACGAGCATTCAAATACCAATTTTTATTGCCTGACCCAAGAATAATTCCGCTTGATAATCCACCATCATCATTTGCTTTAATATGTAAATATTCAGCAACACCACCTCCTTCAAGAATGGTGTTCGTATATAAACCAGTATAAGTACTCGCCGTTACCCCATTCAAAACGTGTAACTTCGCCGCTGGATTCATCTCTCCTATTCCTACTCTACCTGAATAGTCCAAGCTCATTGTTGTGGCAAGATCTCCACCTACAGCTGTTCCTCTAATTGTCTTAAAATGTAATTTTCCCTGAGAATGGTCACCAAGTCTCTCATGAACTATTGCCGCTCCAGGAGTCGTAGTCCCGTCTAAATTATTACTTATCCGAAAAGAGATACCTGTCCCATATCCCTGGGTAGTAGTAGCAGAAGTAATTAGTTGTTGATAGTTTGATATTGTTGTTGAATCTGGCAAAACATCACTTGTTTGGTTAATAGACAACCGAGCTTGAGGATCAGTTATTCCCACTCCTACATTACCAGAATTGTAATAAATATCATCGCTATCAACTACTTCTTCCCAAAGACCGCTACCAGTAATAGACTCTCCATCCACAGTTAATGATCCAACCTCTAAACTACCACTTACTATTGCTTTTCCTTCAACTCTTAAAGCATAATTACCGCCACTATGACTAAAATAACTAGCAGGCTGATCAGTCTTATGGCCCGCAACTTTTAATCCCCCTTCTCCTGACCTATTAACAATTAAAGTATAGTTAGCGTCTGTTTCTCCACCTCCAATATTGAAAGCCCCAGTCTTGGTCTGCCCTGTACTACTAATATTCAAAGGAGTAGGGGTATTATTAAGAGGAGGATTTGCACTAGGTCCAGTCCAACCTCTCACTCCTTTAGAAAAAGAAAAACCAATTAAAGAGATAAGAATAAATAAAATAATTTTATTCTTTTTTAATTGGTTAATTTTATTTAAAAAATTTAACATTTATTTATATTTATTTTATCAGAAGCAATAAAGATAAACAAGCTAAATTAAATAGACGTTTCCGTTTTTTTAATCTCATTTATTAAACAGCCACCCTCTTCAAAATCCTTTATCGAAAAACCTATTGGTTCTAAACCTGCTTTAACTTCTTCATCCTTCCTTTTTATTAAAAGAAATTACAAATATTTTAAAAAATCATTAAATTTTGGAGAAACAATACAAGCATCAATATCACTCCATCGACTATTCTTTCCTTAAGCATAAGAACCAAAAAGATTTTTTTCTACAGGAATCCCTTCTTCTTTAGATAATCTATCAATATAATTTAATTATTTTTTTTAGAATTCTTTTTTCAGCTATACGATTTAGTTCTTTATACTCTTATTTTATTTAAAAAAGCCAACACTTTATTCTCTTATTTTACCAAAAACAACAAGATAAGTACAAGCCTTTTTTAATTAATTTTAAATTAATAAGAATAAGATTATTTTTTTTAATTAATTTTTTATTTTTTTTAAAAAAAACAAAATAATAATTTAAAATATAGTCTAACCCAAAATCAGCAATTCTATTGCTTTTTCAAACTACTAAGCCTAACAATCTAAAAAACAAATAGTCTTAAACTTAACAAATATTCTCCTAAAAAAAGGATTAAAAAAAGACCAGAAATTAAGAAAGGACCAAAGGGAACTTTACTCTTAAATCCTTTCCCAGCAAAAATAATTAAAAAGAAACTAACTAAAGCTCCAATTAAAAAACTAAGAAACAAAGAAATTAAAACCTCAGGATAACCCAAAAACAAACCAATAAAAAATCCTAATTTAACATCTCCCATCCCCATTCCCTTCCCACTAGTTAGAGTATAAACAGTCCAAAAAAAAGCAGCTGTCCAAAATCCAGTTACAAAGAAATTCAATAACTGATTTAAATCCAAAGTAAAGAAAAAGAAATGAACTAAATGCCAAAGACCAGAAATTACAATTAAAGGATAAACCACCTTGTTCGGTATAATATAATGCTTTAAATCATAAACAAAGATAATAACCAAAGAACAAGTAACAAAGAATAAATAAGAAAGCTTTAAAATTCCAAAACCTAAGAAATCAAAAATCAAATTAATATTCTGATGGAAAATGCCCAGGAATAAAAGACCAGTTATAAATTCAACCAAAGGATATTGCCAAGAAATCTTTTTTCGACAATATCTGCATTTCCCTCCCAAGAAAATAAAACTAAAAACAGGGATTAAATCATCCCAAGCCAAAACATGTCCGCAATGAGGACAGGTAGATCTTCCAACCAAAAAGTCCTCTTTTGAATGAAGACGGTAAATAACAGTATTCAAAAAAGAACCAAATATCAATCCTAACAGGAAAATATCAAAATAAATGAAAGTTATCATTGGTTTACTGTTCAAAAAAGGCAAGAATAATTATCTTGCCCATTAATTATTCTGCAATAATACAAGTACAACTAGACGAAGTAGTAGGAGCACTTGAACTACAAACCACTAAAGTTCCCTTGTGAGAAGCAGCCATATAAGCATCATCAGTCTCACAGTCAACTCCGGCTGGATCCCTTTCTAATTTGGCATAAACACAAAACCACTGAGCGGAAGCTGCATCATAATCATCATTCGTACAATCTAAAGCTTCATCATTCTTAATCCAAGTATAATCATCCCAAGTACTTTCATACAGAGGATCATGAAGAATCCTTAAATAACCAGGAATTTCATGAGTTCCAGCTGAACTAGTTGTAGTCGCCAAATAGGCCTCATTGTCAGCATAATACATTTGCTGAGCAGAAAGAACCTGTCTCATGTCTGATTGTCGAACTGCATCTCGAGCTCTTTTTCTAGCTTCTCCCATAGCAACTAATACTAAGCTAGAAAGAGTCCCAATAATAGCTACAACAACCAACAGCTCAATTAAAGTAAAACCTTTTTCTTTTTTAGTCATAAAAACAATATATTTTAATAAACGACCTTGAATAATTTTTAATAACTCAATATTATCACAATTTTTAAAAAAACTAAATACTCATTACTTCGTAAAGAGGCATTAAGATTGAAAACATTAATCCTCCTACCACTACTCCTAGAAAAATAATCAAAGCTGGTTCTAATAAATTTAGCATCTTTGTAATTGTAGCACTAACTTCCGATTGATAAAACTTAGATATCTTCATTAAACTCTCATCTAAATTACCAGTTTTCTCTCCAACTATTGTCATCTGAACAAAAATAGGGGGGAATAATTCAGGATAAGAAGACAAGCTTGAAGAAATCGGAACCCCTTTTTTAACCTCATTCCTAATATCAAGCAGGGCTTCCCGATAACTATTATTCCCGACTACTTCAGCTGCCAATTCAATTGATTGAACAATCATTAATCCTCCAGCCACCAAAGTAGAAATATTACGAGAAATCCGAGACAAATAATTCGCTTTCAAAAACTGACCAACAACCGGAAGCTTTAAAAAAAGAGGGTCAATCATGTTTTTCCCTTTTTCAGTTTTGTAATATTGCCAAAGAAAAAATATTGTTCCAAAAAACAAAAGAATTAAAAAGAGGCCATGAGCCCTGACAAAATCAGACAAACCTAGAATGGTTTGAGTAAGTTCTGGTATTTCAGCCCCACTATCTTCTAAAACTCCTTTTAACTGAGGAATAACCATGTAAATCATGGCTCCAATTACAATAACAGACAAGGACAGAATAGCAGCTGGATAAACTAAAGCTCCCTGAGTTTGAGCTCTTAATTCATTTTCTCTTTCTAAGTGATCAGCTAAATAATTTAAAGAATCAGATAATTTACCAGAGGCTTCTCCGGCCTTAATCATAGAAACATAAAAAACAGAAAAAACATTTTGATGTTTAGACAAGGCTTTTGAGAAAGCCTTTCCTCCTTCCACCTCTTCAGCTAAATTAAAAACCTTATCCTGAAAAAGAGGGTTTTTTATCTGTTCTCCTAAGGTTTTTAAAGACTCAACTAAAGAAACCTTAGCATCAAACATCATTGATAGTTGACGAGAAAAAGAAGCTAATTCTTTTAAATTAACACTCTGGAATAATTTAATCCGACTCCAAAAAGGCTCTTCTGTTTCTTTTAATTCAGTAACATAAAAACCATGATCCTGTAAAAGGCTCAAAGCAGCATCTCTAGAAGATGCCTCTATTACCCCTGTTTGAACCTTGCCATCTTTTGTTCTAACTTTATAACTAAACTTCATCTCAAGGTTGATTTTAATTCATTAGGCCTTGAAGAGTATTTTAAAGCTGTTTCTAAAGATATTTCTTTTCTTCTAACTAAATTAGAAAGAGAACGATTTAAAGTAATCATTCCCTGCTCCAAACCAGTTTCAATAACAGTTGGAATTTCATGAATCTTGTTTTCTCTAATTAAATTAGAAACAGCATGATTAGCAATTAATATTTCAGTGGCTGGAATTAAACCTCCTTTTAAGGTTGGAACCAATCTCTGAGAAACAATTCCTAAAAGAGAGCCTGATAACTGAGATCTAATTTGAGCCTGTCTAACCGAATCAAAAGAATCAACAATTCGATGTATTGTCTGAGAAGCAGAATTAGTATGCAAAGTAGCAAAAACTAAATGACCTGTTTCTGCAGCAGTAATAGCTGTTTCCATTGTTTCTGCATCTCTCATTTCTCCGACCATAATTACATCTGGGTCTTGTCGAAAAGTAGAACGCAAAGCACTAGAAAAACTAAGAGTATCTTCTCCAACTTCTCTCTGATGAATAACTGATTTATCGTCTTTGAAAATATATTCAATTGGATCCTCAATAGTAACAATATGATCAGATCTAGTCCTATTAATTTCATCTATTAAGGCAGCTAAAGTAGTTGATTTCCCTTGAGAGGAAGGCCCACAAATTAAAACAAACCCTTGCTTAGCCTTAGTAAAAGAACGAAGAATTGATGGCAGATTTAATTCTTTAATAGTTTTAATTTCTAAAGGCACAAGCCTTAAGGCCGCTGCCACCCTTTGTCTTTGTAAAAAAACATTCACTCTAAAACGAGCCTTGTCTTGAAAACTATAGGAAAAATCAATTTCTTTTTTCTTTAAAAACTTATTCTTCTCATTCTCGCTCATTAAACTAAAAGCCAACCCTTCAGAATCTTCCTGATTTAACTCTTTTTCTTTTTGCATAACTAATAAGTTACCAGCCACCCTAATAATTGGGGGGTGACCAGCCGAAAGATGTAAATCAGAAGCCTGATTTTTAATTGTTAATTCAAGTAAACGATGAATTTTCTTTTTTTGTTGATTCATAATTTTAATATTCTTTAACCTGAGTGCTAGTAACAACCTCAGAAAGGCTAGTAAGCCCCTTTAAAGCCTTTAAAACACCATCCTGTCTCATTGTTGTCATTCCCTGTTTTCGGGCTTCTTTTTCTAAAGCATCTTCAGAAAGATTTTCTAATTTAGCGTCAGCAAGACGATTAGTCATTTCAAAGATTTCAAAAAGACCAATTCTTCCAACATAACCCTTATCAGCACAATGACGACATCCTTTTGCTTTCCAGATATAGAAAGGTTTAGGAATATCTATTTCGCCTTTAGCTTTAGCAGGTAAATTATTAATAGCGTCCATAATTACCTTGTTCTCCTCAGGATTAGGCTTTACCTTTTCCTTGCAATGATTACAAAGTATTCTTACTAGTCTCTGAGCAATAACCAGACTAATCGTTGAAGGAACCAAGAAAGGTTGAACTCCTAAATCAATAAATCTTGGAACAGCTCCAACAGCATTGTTGGTATGCAAAGTAGACAAAACAATATGACCAGTTAGGGCTGCATGAACAGATAAGGAAGCAGTTTCCTCATCACGAATTTCTCCGACCATAATTACATCAGGGTCCTGACGAACAATGTGTCTTAATCCTCGAGCAAAAGTATAGCCAATTTCTGGCCTAACCTGAGACTGATTAACCCCTTGGATAAAATATTCGACTGGATCTTCAAGGGTAACAATATTAACATCTTCTTTATTTAAAACTCTTAAGGCTGAATAAAGAGTAGTACTCTTACCCGAACCAGTTGGTCCAGTAGCTAAAATTAAACCATAGGGCTTTTGAATAGTCCGATTAATAGTTTTCATATCTCTATCTGAAAAACCTAATTCTTCAAAGTTTTGAAGACCGGCCTCTGAATCTAAAACCCTCATTACAACTTTTTCACCAAGAGTAGTAGGAAAAGTAGAAACCCTGAAATCTATTCCTCTTTCTTCAATAATACTAGAAAATCTTCCATCTTGAGGAATTCTTTTTTCATCTAATTTTAAAGAAGATAATATTTTAATTCGAGAAGCAATTGGTCCATGAAATCTAAGAGGTAGCTCTACTGAAGACTGAAGAGATCCCAATAACCTAAAACGAACTCTTAATTTCTTTCTTTCTGGTTCAATATGAATATCAGAAGCTCCTTTCTGAACTGCATACTCTAGAATAGAATTAACTGCCTTAGAAACAGGAGCCTTCTCAACCATCTTCTTCATATCCTCAAGGGTTGTCTGCTCTTTCCTCCTCTCTTCTTTTTTATCCTCATCTTCATCATGTAAAAGCTCTGAAACCTCCTCCCTTAAAGAACCATATCTTTTAAAAATATCCTTAAAAGAACTAGGAAGAATTAAATAAACTTTAACCTCTAAGTTCCATTTTCGAGACAAAAACTTTAAGGCCTCTTGAGCATTTAAGTCTTCAGGATAAACCATCCCTACCTCTAAAAAACTATCACTTTTAGATAGGGCCAGCATCTTGTAATGTTCAGCAGTTCTTTGAGGAATCAACTTTAAAACATCCAGAGAAACATCAACCGGAAGAACATCTTTTTTAAAAGGAATATTAGATACTTCTGATTTAATCTGAAATAACTCCTCTTCTCCAATTAGGTCTTGAGACAAAAGAACTTCTTCTTCTTTTTGGCCAGTTGACCTAACTAGCTCTTTAATAGAAGAGCCCTTTTCTTTATCGATAATACCTTTTTCAATTAATTTATCTGTTAACATATTTATTCAAAAGGATTGTCCCTGCCAATTTGTCTTTGGTATTCAGGGA
>CAZJSP010000024.1:0-7353 GCA_964548875.1 uncultured Candidatus Saccharibacteria bacterium
CACCGCCAAAATTAAAAAATATAAAAATATTTTTAAGAATAATTTTTAACTAGAGCCCCACAATAATGAAAAAGAAAGTTGTTGTTAACGATAAAATGCAGAAGGGTTATACTTATTATTTAACTGAACCAGTCGGTAAAAATTTTGATTCTGAATTTAAACCAGAACTAACTCCTAAAAAAATGTTAGAGTTGGGAGTTTTTGGTGGTAAATACATGACTGATTGTGAGGAGGAGTTTCCTGATAGTTGGTATCAAAAAGCTAAACTCTCTCCTGAAAAACACAATGCCTCTTTGAATTATTTTAAAATTCATGCTTCTCAATCTTTAAAATATTGGAGAGAAAAAGGATGGATTTACAAAGAAGATCCGAGAGGTTGGTTTCAATGGTATTGTCGTTATTATATGGGAAGAAGATGCCAAGACGATCAAAGACAAATTAAAAGATGGAAAGGAATGAAAAGACATATTGGTCAATTAAAAAAGAATTGTCGAAAGGGGAATTTATCATGTCGGCCTAAACAAAGACAAGCCCTCTTACACTGGGCTTATGATAGTAGGAAATTATAGTTTTATTTTTAATTGTCTTGCATTTTGAAAAGGGGATAAATTTCTATTTAAATTATTGTTGCTCTATATTAACTTGTTAGTAATAGGTTAACTTAAAATAACTATGGAAAAAGGTTTTTATCAATAACTGAATTAGCTGAAATTTTAGGTGTAAGTAGATTGACTATTTATTTATAAGAGAATTAAAAAAGGCAAGACTCTTTTTTGTTTTTTTGTTATTATTAAAGAATATAAATATTAAAAAATAATATGTTTTGGAAACTATATTTTATTGCATTACCACTTTTTCTTTTAATTGATGGGATATGGCTTGGTTTTGTAGCTAGCAGCTTTTATCGTGATCAAATTGGATTTTTAATGAGAGAGAATATTGATTGGCTTGTAGCGCTTATTCTTTATTCTTTATTTGTCGGGGGACTTGTTTTCTTTGTTATTATTCCTTCAATAGAAAAAGATTCTTGGTTTTATGCTCTTTTAGCTGGTTCTTTTTTTGGGCTAGTTAGTTATGCAGCTTATGACTTAACTAATTTAGCGACTCTTAAAGATTGGCCTCTTCTTGTTTCTATTGTTGATTTTATTTGGGGTTCAGTTATAAGTTCTTTGGTTTCCGTTATTACTTATTTTCTTGCGATAAGATTGTTTTTTTAATTTTAAAAGTTTTGTTTTTATTTGATAAATGATAGAATAACTTCATGAAAAAAATAATTAAATTTATTATTTCTGTTCTAATTCCCTTATCGGTTGGTTATTTTAGTGCTTTTTTTAGTTCTGACCCCATTTCTAATTGGTATCTATCTCTTAACAAGCCTCCCTTTCATCCTCCTAATTGGGTTTTTGCTCCTGTTTGGACAATTCTTTATATTACTATGGGATTATCCTTTTATTGGGTTTGGAAAGAAAGAGAATTGAGGGAAATTAAAGAAATTTCTTTGATTTATTTTGTTCAGTTGGGGCTTAGTTTTTTATGGTCTATTTTGTTTTTTAGATTAGAAAATCCTGATGTTGCTTTTATCTGTTTGTTTTTTCTTTTAATGTCTATTTTTTATTTAATCTTAAAGTTTTATAGGCTGAGTAGGCGGGCTGGCTATATTTTAATACCCTATCTTTTATGGGTTTCTTTTGCTGGAGTTTTAAATTTCTCAATTGCTCTTTTGAATTAATTTAGATTGTTTTTTAAGATATATATTTAAAAAAAAGAATTTGTTTTTGCTTGTAGCTTTTCTTGTTTTAGATTCTTATTGATAAATTGAAAAAAATTCAAATAGTTCTTATTAATTAAAGAATTTGTTAATATAATTTTCTTATGCAAAAAATAATAATTGCTTCAAAAAATCCAGTTAAGATTAAGGCTACTGAAAAAGCTTTTCAGAAAGTTTTTCCTGGTAAAAGGTTTGAATTTCAGGGGGTTTCTGTTTCTTCTGGTGTTTCCGATCAACCCTTTGGAGATAAAAGAATATTGGCTGGAGCTAAAAATAGGGCTAAAAACGCCATGAAAGATTTTCCTGGTGCTTCTTACTGGGTTGGAATTGAAGGAGGGGTAGAAGAGATGGGAGAAGGAATGGGTTCTTTTTCTTGGGCCGTTATTAAATCTCAAAACAAGGAAGGCAAGGCAAGGGGCAATACTTATTTTCTTCCTAAAAGAGCAGCTAAATTAGTGAGAGGGGGTAAAGAATTAGGAGAGGCTAATGATATTATTTTTGATAAAAACAATTCAAAACAAAAGAATGGAGCAATTGGGACGTTAACCGATAATTTAATTAATCGGACAGACTATTATTCTAATCTTTTACTTTTGGCCTTAATTCCTTTTAAAAATCCTGATCTTTACTAAAAAAAAGAAGACCCTTTATTGGTCTTCATATTCAATCTCTATTTTAAAGCTGTTAAAAATTTCATATAAATTTTTAACAATTTCATCTATAATCGCTGGAGATCCTTGGAGCTTTTTAAACAATAGAAAAACTTCAACTTTTTCTATTGGTTCGAATTTTACGAAGGAGTCCAAGATACAAAAATCTTGAGCGATTCTTTCTGCCTTTGTACTTTGAATTTCTCCATAAGGCAGATTTATTATCATTTTTTTTATTTCGTTCACTATATATCACCTCTATTTAATTTTTAGGGCACTAATTATCTTATACCTATTTTTATTAAATTTGTCAAATTATTAAAATGCAAAAAATTATTTTAGTTAATAAGGAAAACAAAGAAATTGGTTTTGAAGAAAAATTAAGGGTTCATCAGAAGGGCTTGCTTCATAGGGCCTTCTCTATTTTTGTTTTTAATGATCAAAAAGAATTACTTCTTCAACAAAGAAGTAAAAATAAATATCATTCTGGTGGTTTATGGTCTAATACCGTTTGCTCTCATCCTCGAATGGGAGAAAGTTACCAGGAAGCTACTCATAGAAGATTAAAAGAAGAAATGGGTTTTGATTGTCCTTTAGAAAGGGTTGGTAGTTTTATTTACAGGGTTGAATTTAAGGATGGTTTAATTGAGCATGAACATGACACAATTTTTGTTGGGAGTTATAATAGAATAGTAAAACCAAATCCAGATGAAGTTATGGATTATTGTTGGAAAAAGATAAATATTATTAAAAAAGACATTCAAAATAATCCTGACATTTATTCTTTTTGGTTTAAGGTCGCTTTAAAAAAAATTAATTATTTTAAAAAAATATGAAAGAAAAAATAGCTATTATTGCTATCCTTGCCAATGTTTTTCTTTTTATTGGAAAGGTAATTGTTGGGCTTCTTACTAATTCGGCTGCTATTTTGGCCGAAGGGATTGATTCAGGGGTCGATATTATTGCCTCCTTAATTAGCGGAATAGGAATTAAAATATCAAAAAAGCCAGTTGATAAAGAACACCCCTATGGCTATTACAAATTTGAAGTTTTGTCTGGCTTAATTATTACTTTAATTTTGTTTTTTACAGGAGGAGGAATTGTTTATAAGTCTGTCTTAGAATTTAAAACTGTTTCAGAAATAGATGTTGGATATTTATCTTTAGGTATTATGCTTCTTTCAGCTGTTATTAATGAGATAATGGCTAGCTTGAAAATAAGGTATGGGAAAGAAGAAAATTCGGTAGGTTTAATTTCTGACGGTCTTCATTCTCGGATTGATGTTTGGCGTTCAATAGGGGTTTTCTTTGGTTTAATTTTAAGTGATTATTGGATCTATGCAGATAGAGCTATTGCTATTGTAGTTGGTCTTTATATTATTAAAGAGTCTTTCAGAATAGGAAAGGAAGTTGTTGATTCTTTATTAGATGCTTCAGCTAATGATAAAGACGAGAATAAAATTAAAGAAATAGTTAAGAAACATAATCTTGTCTTAAGTGATTTAAAAACCCAGAAAAAAGGTTCTATTATTACTGCTAATTTAAAAATTAAATTAGATAAAGAGATTAATATTGAAAGAGCAACTAAAATAATGGGGGAATTAAAAGAAGACCTGCTTTTACAAGTAAAAAAACTAGAATATGTTTTTATTCAAATAGAGGAAGGTACAGTTCTTTCCTATTTTAAACCCAAAGAAATAGGTTTAAAGGGATTTAAAGGTTTTGGCTGGAAAAAGAAAAAAGAGGGGAGGGGGCCTCAGGGATTGTGTGTTTGTAATCAATGTAATTATTCTGAAAAGCATAAACCTGAAAACCCTTGTTCTCAGATTAAATGTCCGCAGTGTGGTAAGCCCCTAAGAAGGCAATGATTGAGTTCGGGCAATGGTAAGAGCAATTACCTTTTTTGCTCCTGACTTTTTTAAAGTTTTGGCGCATTCATTTATTGTTGCTCCTGTAGTATAGACATCATCAACAAGTAATATGTTCTTTTTAATTTTTGTTTTAGATTGAAAGGAGTCAAGAATATTTTCCTCTCTTTCTTTTTGGTTGAGTTGAGATTGAAAAGGAGTTTCCTTTTTTTTAATTAAAATATTATTAATCATTTTAATTTTAAGATAGGAAGATAAGTGATTGGCTATCTCTTCTGCCTGGTTGTAGCCTCTCCATTTTTTTCTTTTCTGGCTAGAGGGGACCGGAACAATGAGAAATTCCTTGTTATTAAAAGGAGTTGGTTTTTCAGATAATTGAAAATGATTTATAATTAAATCAGAAAGAGGTTGAGATAGTTCCCTTACAAAAGGATAGTATTTAAATTTATGAATTAGGAGATGGATAAGTCGATCTTGATAAGAAGATCCGCTTGTTTTGTAAGCAATAGAAAAATAGAGATCATCTAAATATTCCGTTTTAAAGGGTTGGTGATATTCATTAACATTAAGAATGCTTTGACAATCCTGACAAAGATAACTTCCTTGTTTTTGACAGCCATAGCAAAATTTAGGGAAAATCAAATCAAGGAGAAAGTTTTTAACTTTTTTCATGTTTTATTTATGTTACAATAACACAAAATGAATTTTTTTGGATTAATTCCTCATAGTTTTTTAGGAATAGATATTGGAACCTATGCCATTAGGTTGGTTGAAGTTTCTAGTTGGGCTGGAAGAAAAAAGCTGGAAAGCTATGGAGAGATTCCAGCCTCTGTTTTGTATAAAAAACCTTTTAGGGATTTTAATAAAAGCACTCTTTCTTTTTCAAATGACGATATTGCTCGCGCTATTCAAGCTGTTATTCAGGAGGCGGGGATGAAGTCTAAAAAAGTGGCTTTGTCTATCCCTGATTTTTCTACTTTTTTTACTAATTTAGAATTGCCTCCTATGACTGACCGAGAAGTTCCTCAAGCTATTAAATCTGAAGCAAGAAGACATATTCCCTTACCCTTAAGTGAAGTTACCTTGGATTGGCAGATTATGCCATTTGATCCTAATATTGATAAAAAGAAACAGAAAATTAAAGTTTTATTAGCAGCCGTACCAAATGAAACAATTAATAAGTATAAGAGCATTGTTCAAAAACTGAATTTAGAAATGATTGCTTTAGAGGCTGAGGTTTTTGGATTGGCCCGCTCTTTAATTTCTGAGGAAGAAAAAGAAGCAGTTGCCTTGATTGATGTTGGGGGTAGAAGCACAAGTTGTAGTATAATGTATAAAGGACTTCTAAGAGTGTCCTATAGTTTTAATGTTTCAGGGAGCGGTTTAATTGAAAGACTATCTAAATCTCTTAATATTAATTCTGAAAAAAGTGAGAAATTAATGAAACAATATGGTATTATGGGAGAGGAGAATAATCAGGAAGCTAATCAAGTTAAAGAATCTTTAGAGTCTCCAGTTTCGTTAATGGCTAATGAAATTAATGATGTTTGTGAAAACTTTTTTTCAAAAGAGAAAAAGGAAGTTCGGAAAATAATTATTGGAGGAGGAGGGGCTCTTTTACCTGGATTATGGCAATATTTTGAAAATAAATTTCCTAAAAAAACAGTAGAAATAGCTCACCCTTTTCAACAGTTACATTATCCCCCAATCTTAAGTGAAGAATTAAAAATGATGGGGGCAGGCTATGCAGTTGCTATTGGCATGGCTTTAAAAGGACTAGAATAAAAATGGTAAATCTTATTCCCAAACCGGCCAAGAAGATAAGTAAGGCTCAAAGAATATTTCTTTATTCTTTGGTTTTTATTTTAATTTCTTTAACTCTTGTTTATGTTGTTTTGGTTTCTATGGAACAGAGGGCTCAATCTAAAATTAAAAAACTTGAAGATCAAATAACTGCCCAAAAGACAACAAAAATGATAGAATTAGAAAGAGAAATTAAAAATTATAAGAGAGAAATTGATGAGTACTCTAGTTATTTAGCAGAGCATTTGATTAATACTAAATTCTTTAATCTTTTAGAAGAAACTGTTCATCCTCAGGTTACCTTTAATCAATTAGCCCTACATTCTGATTCCAGCTATGCTCAAATGTCTGGTCGGGCTAATAGCTTCCTTGCCTTAGGCCAACAATTAATTATTTTTAATAATAATGAGGAAATTCAGAGCTTTAATTTGACTGGTCTTTCAATAGATGAAAAAGGGTATGTTATATTTAGTCTGAGCTTATTATTAAATAGTAGTTTATTCCAATACTAAAATGAAAAACTATTTAATTTATGTTATTGCGGCAATTTGTTTATCTGTTTTATTAGTTTTTGTTTTGGTTGTGCCTACTTATCAAAATTTAAATATTTTAGATGCTGAGGCTTTAGAAAAAGAAACTACTTTAGAATTTCAAACTTCATATTTTGAAGAATTACAAAATATTGAAGATCGACTTGAAAATACGGAAACTCTTTTTGATAAAATTAAATCAGCTATTCCTGAAGGAAATGATTTGCCTAATTTAATGAATTATTTTCAGAATTCTGCTTCTCGATCAGGTATGATGATTAGAAGCATGAGCCCTTCTCTAGTTTCTTCTGATCAGGAAAGAAGAATTAAGTCTAGTCGAGTGAATATGACTTTAACTGGGAGTTATGAGGATTTTAAAAGATTTATTGATATTATTGAAAAATCTTCCCGTCTTATTGAAGTTGAAAAGATAAGCTTCCAATCTCCTGTTGAAGATGACGAGCCTTTCCAATTTAATATATCAACTAAAGTTTATTATCGTTAATATGACATTTAAAGAACAATTTGAAAAAAACAGAACTTTAATTGTTGGGGTGGCTGTAGCCGGCCTATTAATTGGCTTTGGTTTTTGGAGTTTTTATTTATCTCCTCAAAAATCAGTTAGACAACAGCAGCAAGAAACTTTAGTTGTTGATCAGTTTCAAGCAATTAAAATCGATTTTGACATTTTAGAAGGTGGACACCTTCAAATATTAGAACAAATAGGGACTATCC
>CAZJSP010000025.1:0-7121 GCA_964548875.1 uncultured Candidatus Saccharibacteria bacterium
TTGGTTTAATCGTTGCTTTCTTGTCCAGAATTATCCCTTCAATTGCTGAGGGTATTGTTGGAGCATAATAGTTTTATTATTTGTCTTTAGTATAGAATGGTTGTTAAAGCGATAAATCTTTATGCGGAAATTGTTAATTACTTATTTTAATTTTGAAATTATTGTTGTACAATAGTTAAAATTTAAAAGGTCGGTTTAAAAAATAGAACAAATTAAAATGAAGAAAATAATTATAGTTAGCTTGGTTGTGGTCGGTGTTTTATTGAGTGCTTCTAATGTTTTAGCTCAAAGTGGACCAATAGACGGGTGTACATTGAGACATGATATAACCATTGATGATGTAACAAGAGGGCCAAATCAGCCTGATCCATACGGTCCCGAAGTTACTTCAGAGACACCAAATTGGGGCGGATATTGCTTGCTTGACACAATTCACACTATTACCGACTGGATCTTTTATGGATTATTATCTCTTGTTTCTGTTCTTGTTGTATATGGTGGATTTACACTTGTTACTGCTGGAGAGAAAGAAGACAATGTTCAAAAAGGAAGAAATCTTGTTCTTTACGCTACAGTTGGTTTAATCGTTGCTTTCTTGTCCAGAATTATCCCTTCAATTGCTGAGGGTATCGTTGGAGCATAATAATTTTACAAAAAGAAATTAAATCAGCCTTGTTTTCAAGGTTGATTTTATTTATTATTAATTTTAGGCGGACGTGGCCGAATTGGTATAGGCGCATGACTTAGGATCATGTGAGGCAACTCGTGTGGGTTCGAGTCCCACCGTCCGCACTATTTTATTAGAAATTAAAAACACCTCTTGAGGAGGTGTTTATTCTTCAATGGTTATTTTCTGTTTTTCTTTTTCTTTCTTTTTTGGAATTTTAATTTGTAAAATTCCTTTTTTAAGAGTGGCTTTAATTTGATCTTTTTCTACTTCCACAGGAAGAATTATTTTTCTGGAAAAAGAACCCCAATAACACTCCTTACAGAAATAATCTTTTTCTTCTTCTTGGCTAGGAGGATTTCTTCTCCCCTTAATTAAAATTAAGTCTTTTTCAATACTAATATCTAGGTCTTCTAATTCAACTCCTGCTACGGCAGCTTGGATAATTAAATCTTCCTTGGTCTGATAAATGTCGACTGTTAATCTTCCGTCCGAACGTATTTTTTCTTCTTTTTTATTTTTCATTTTTTATATTTTTAAATAAGAGAGAGACAGTGAAATATAGGGCAATTAATAAAAAGAAAAGAGATATTAATCCTAATTTCGTATCTATGTTCATTATAAAAAAGTTATAGAGGGCATGCAAGAAGCCAGCTATTAACAGGGCTGGTATTAAAATTAATTTCTTTTTTCTTTTTTTAAATAAGAAGAAACCAACAAAAAATCCTACTATTGCTCCACAGAGAGCATGTAAAAAGGTGGCCCCAATAAATCTAATTAAAGAGATCTGGATCACACTTGTCCAAATTATTTCTTCACTAATTAAAAAGCTTTCATTTAAGAAATTTTCATTTGCAGAATAAACTAAAGTTAAAAAGTTCTCTGCAGCCGCAAAACCTAAAGAAGAAGTAACCATGTAGATCATAGCATCAACGGGTTCATCAAATTCAGGATGATTAAGAATTTGAAACTTGATTACTAGAAACTTAGCTATTTCTTCTATTAAAGCCATTACAAAAAGAATCGACCATAAGAAAAATAGAGCTGAATTGAAATAGACAGCTTTAAATTGATTAAAAACTATTTTTTGGGCAAAAACAGTTGGGATGGTTATTAAAGCTCCTAAAATAAATATTCTAAAAAGAAGAAGTCTTGGTTCAGGATTCTTATCTTTTTTTAAATAGTAGTAAAGCCATAAAAGGCTGGGCAGAACCCCGAAAAACAAATAGACTAAATAGGTGATAATATAATTCATCTTCTTTTTTCAGTAACCCAAAATTCTAGATGTTTTCCAATCATTAATCTTGTTTGAGCATCTAAACAGGGAATACTGCCGAATAGCACTAAAGTAAAGGGTAATAATAGCCATTGTAATAAAATAGAGACCTTTTTCATTTTACTTGTCCCTCTTGGTTTAGGAGGTAAAATTAAAAGACTAACTATGGCTGAAACTAACATTCCAATCATAGAAATTCTCATTAAGGTTCCTGTAATTCTTGGCAGATTGTAAGATAAAAGAGTAATATTAAATTCTTCCCCTCCTAAGGCTAGGGGTAACCACCCTAAAAAGAAAATTAGAAGAGAAACCGTCGCCCAAGACCAAAAACCATCTATAATATTCCAAGTTAAAAATATTTTCTTTAATTTTGGTATTTTTTTATCTTTTAAAAAATTAAATATTAAAAAAGGGATATCGACACATCCCCAGGCCCAACGTCTTTGCTGTTTGTATTGATTAGAAATTGTTTTTCTTAAATTGTTTGATAAAACAGCATCCATTGAAACAGGATAATATAATGAGACCACTTTGTAGTCTCCTCCATATTTTAAAAATGCTTTCCAGAAAATTCTTGAATCATCAGGAACAACGTTCTTAGGATATTCTACCTCCTCTAGAACAGTAAAAGGAATAGAATGAGAAGAGTAGGTTACTAAGACTTCTGGTCTTTCTTGTTGCATCATTTGCCAGAAGGTATTGGAAGTAGCAACAATTCTTGAGAAGCTGGGAGCCTTCCAAATATTGTTATTGTAAACAGGGATTGGTTGATAAGATGATTTATTAGGTTGGTCAGCAGTTAAAAAATGATAAGATAGACAGGAAAAATATTGAGGATAAGGGTTAGTGTCAATATCAAAACTAGAAACAATTACATTTTCTTTTTTAGTATTTAATTCTTGAACAACTCTTTCTTTGGCTATTTTTAACCCCCAGGCTATATTAGACCCTTTACCTATTACTTCTCCAGGAATATTATCGGGGTGAGAAGTAACAACAAATTTAAAGAATTTATTTGAAAATTCTTTTTGAATTTCTAGAGCATTTTGAAGGAATTCTTTTCCGGCCCTTTTTTCAATAGTTAAAATAATAGTAATCTTATTCTTTGGATATTTGGTTTCATATATTGACTGGCAGGAACTTCTAATAATATTTTTTGGTTCTTTATAGGCGGGTAAAATAATTAAATGGTGTACTTTTTCCCAATTATCTATTTCTTTTAGTTTTTTTGGCCAGTTAGTTTTAAGGCTTTTCTGCATCTTCTTAAAACTTGTTACTTGATAAGCTGAAAGATAAGCTATTCTTAAAAGCCAATAAAGATCAAAAATAATAACTAGAATAGCAATTAGAACAGGGCTAATCCAAGATAATAAAAAAGCCCCGATTAGTGTTCCCCAAGATAAAATACCAGGGAGAAGCTCTAAAAATCTGTATAGGGCTTTGTCTTTTTTTGATTCTAAATCTTTGTAACCAGACAAAGAAACATAATCTTGTTTGTTTGACATTTTGTAGTTTATATTGGAAAATTATGTGATCCCAGGGGGAATCGAACCCCCATTGGCAGGTTGAAAACCTGCTGTCCTAACCGTTAGACGATGGGACCTTTATTTACTAATATAATATCTAAGAATAAATAAAACGCAAGAGGATGATAATATTTTCCATTGAAACATCTTGTGATGATACTTGTATATCATTTATTGAGGTTAATGAAAAGAAAAGATCAAAAATTAAAGTTTTGAGTAATTTGATTTCTTCCCAAGTTGAAATTCATCAAGAGTATGGAGGAATTTATCCTTTAATGGCCCAAAGAGAACATGAAAAGAATTTACCTCTTTTATTTGAAAAATTAAAAAAGGAAGCTGGTAATCCGAAAATAGACTTAATTGCTGTAACTGTTGGGCCAGGACTAGATCCTTGTCTTTGGACTGGCATTAATTTTGCCCAAAAATTATCTGATAATTTAGGTGTTCCTATTATGCCTGTTAATCATCTGGAGGGTCATATTTTTGCTAATTTTGTTGATTCTGATTTAAATTTTAAAAATATTTTTCCAGCTATCTGCTTACTTGTTTCAGGGGGGCATACTCAAATTATCTTAGTTAAGGGTTTGGGGGATTATGAAATTTTAGGAGAGACAAGAGATGATGCAGCGGGAGAATGTTTTGATAAAATTGGGAGATTATTAGGACTTGGATATCCTGGTGGTCCAGCTATAGAAAAAGAAAATCAAAAAGAAATTCAGAAAGAAAGAGGAATAGAGTTTCCTCGACCAATGATTCATCAAAAAAATTATGATTTTAGTTTCTCTGGTTTAAAAACAGCCGTTTTATATGATTACAAACAGCGAAGCAAGGAGACCCAAAAAGATCCAAATTATATTAGAGAGGTTTGTCGAGAAGTTCAAAATTCAATTGTTGATGTTTTGCTTTTTAAAACAATTAAATCAGTTAAGAATTATAATGTTCAGTCTATTATTTTAGGAGGAGGAGTAACAGCTAATAAAGAATTAAGAAAAAGATTTAAGGAAAAAGTTAACGAAGATTTTCCTAATTTAAAATTATATTTACCTGAAATTAAATATGCGACCGATAATTCTTTAATGATAGCTTTAGTCGCTTATTGTCGTTATTTAAAAGGGGAAAGAGGGGCAATAGGGAAAATAAAAGTTGATTCTAATTTAAGATTATAATTTTAAGGTCTATTTATTTTTTTAGAAACTTTTTTATTTTTATGAGACCTTAATGGATAAATAACTCTTATTCAAGATGAATTATTTTTCTTACTTGTTTTACTCTTTCTTTTAAGAGAGGGAATTTATTTAGGGTGGGATTATAATTAATAATTCTTTCAGCCCAGTTTTTTACTTTTTTAACTAGTTTTGGTTTTAAAAGAGAATTAGTAATTGAATCAGGAATGCCTGATTGTCTAGTTCCAAAAACAGTTCCTGCTCCCCTAATTTCAAAATCTTTCTCAGCCAATTCAAATCCTGATTTTGATTTGACAAGAGCTTTTAGCCTTTCTGATTTTTGAGCACTATCTGATTCAGTAAAAAGGAAGCAATAGGATTGTTTTTTACCTCTTCCGATTCTTCCTCGGAATTGATAAAGTTGAGCCAATCCAAATCTTTCTGCTCCCTCTATAATCATAATTGTTGCATTGGGGATGTCTATTCCCACTTCTATGACTGAGGTGGTAATTAAAATATCTATTTTTTTGTTTCTAAAATCTTTCATTATTTTTTCTTTCTTTTCTACTTTCATCCTGCCGTGAAGAGTTTCTATTTCAAAATCAGGAAATATTTTTTTTGAAAGTTTTTTGTGTTCTTCCTCTACTGTTTTAGCTCCCGACCATCTATTTTCTTTGTTGTTAGATTCAATTCTAGGACAAAGAACAAAAGCTTGTCTTCCTTTTTGAATTTCACTTTTAATGAACTCATAAACTTCTTTTCTCTCTTTAGGAGAAACTATTTGAGTAATTATTTCTTTTCTTCCTTTGGGCATTTCATCTAGAATAGATAAGTCTAGGTCTCCGTAAATAGTAATAGCTAGGGTTCTAGGGATAGGGGTTGCAGTCATAGAAAGAAGATGAGGGATAGATCCTTTCTTTTCACATAGCTTAGCTCTTTGTTTTACTCCAAATCTGTGCTGTTCATCTAAAACAACTAGAGCTAATTTTTGGAATTTAACCTTTTTTTGAATGAGGGCATGAGTTCCAATAACAAGATCTATTTCCCCCCTTTTTATTCTTTCTAAAAGGTCTTTTTTGGAATATTTTCGTTTGTTGATTTTTGTATCTTCGCTAGTAAGAAGAGCAATATTAAATTTTTGATTAGATAATAATTCTTTAATTGTTTTAAAATGCTGTTTAGCCAATATTTCAGTTGGAGCCATAAGGGCGGCTTGTTTTTTGGAGAGAAGAGTATTAAGAATGGCTATGGCGGCTACTACTGTTTTGCCAGACCCTACATCTCCTTCTAAGAGCCTGTTCATGGGGTGTTTCTTTTGAAGGTCTTTCAATATTTCCCAAGAGCATTTTTTTTGAGATTGAGTTAATTGATAAGGGAGAGATTTTAAGAATTCTTTTGTTGTTTTGTCGTTATAAGAAATAGGAAGGGCTTTTTCTTTTTTTAATTTTGCTTTTTCTCTTAAAACATAGAGTTGAACAATTAGCAATTCTTGGAAATTAAATCTTTCTTTTGCTTTTTGGGCTAATTCTAAAGAGTCAGGGAAATGAGCCTGTTGAAGGGCTTCTCCAATTGGGAGAAGATCTGTTTCTTTTTTAATTTGTTGAGGAAGAGGATCTTCTATTTGGTTTTTAAATTGCTTGAGAATGGGCTTTATAATATATCTAATCCATCTTGAGGAGACTCCTTCTGTAGTCGGATAAATTGGAATTATTCTTCCAGTATGGGTTGTTTTTGGGTTTTCTTGGTTTGATATTTTTTCATGATTTGGATTAGAAAGATAGACTTTCTTTGTTTTTTTTCTTTTGGTTGCTTTTCCAGCCAAGTAAACTAGATTGCCTTCTTTGAGAGTGTTGGCTAGATAGGGTTGATTAAACCAAACGGCCTCAATGGTTCCAGTCTGGTCCTCTAAAGTAATTGTTGTAACAGCCATTCTTTTTTTCCAAGTAATAATATTTTCTATTTTAGTTATTTCTCCTTGAATACAGACGGTTTCTCCTTCTTTTATTTCCTTAATTGGGGTTAAATCAGAAAAATCTTCATAACGATGAGGAAAATGAAATAGAAAATCTCTAATGGTTTCTATACCTAGTTTTTTTAATTTTTTTTGATATTTTGTTCCTATTCTAGGAACTTTTTGAATTGAAGAATTTAATTCCATGTGTCCTCAGGAGGATTTGAACCTCCATCGGATGCTCCGCAAGCATCTGTTCTATCCGTTGAACTATGAGGACTTTAATTAAAAATAGCACAAATACTTTATTATTTCTATTTTTTTCTTATTGAAAAGATATAAATATTAAGATAGTATATTTGTACAGGAAGGGTGCGGCGAATGGCAAGCCAGCAGTTTGCTAAACTGTAACCGCCTAAACAGCGGTCTGTGGGTTCGAGTCCCACCCCTTCCGCATTTTAATGGTGGGGTGACTGAGTGGCCGAAAGTGCCGGTCTTGAAAACCGGTGTAGCTAAAACTACCCTGGGTTCGAATCCC
>CAZJSP010000026.1:0-6926 GCA_964548875.1 uncultured Candidatus Saccharibacteria bacterium
AATCTATAATATAACACCTAAACCCTTGACACTCCAAATAGGGTATAATATTATAGATATAGGAGTAACGTCGCAGAATGTAGGTAAAGCGACAAATAAGATAGGTTTTTGTGAATTTAAATAAAAAATGCCTTTTATAGTTAAAAATTAAAATATATGAAAAAATCTAAAAAACCACTAATTCAATATATACCCGATTTTATTGATTATTGTGAGGTCGAAAAAGGATTAGCTTCTAATACTCAAAAAAATTATAAGAGATATTTAAAAAAATTTTCTAATTGGCTGAAAAAAGAAAATAAAGAAGATATCTTCCCCCACCAAATAACGAGCGATGATGTTTGGAACTACAGATTGTATTTATCAAGACATAAGAACAAAAAAGGCAAAAAATTGCTTAGAATTACTCAAAATTATTATCTTGTGGCTCTTAGAGCCCTTTTAAGCTACTTTGCGACCAAAGATATAGAATGTATCCCGTCAGATAAAGTAAGCCTCCCTAAAGACACTAGAAAAGATAAGCCTGTAAAATTTCTTGATGTGGATCAGATTAGCCAGCTCTTAGCCACTCCAGACATTAATACGAGAAAAGGATTGAGAGATCGAGTGATTTTAGAAACTTTATTTTCAACTGGATTAAGGATTGCTGAACTTGTTGCTCTTGATAAAAAACAATTTCAAAACATCGCAGATAAAAAAGATTTAGAGTTAAGTGTTGTCGGAAAAGGAAACGTTCCAAGAACTATTTACTTTTCAGAAAGGGCTTTAGAATGGCTTAAAAAATATTTAAATGCTAGAAACGACGAAGACAAGGCCTTATTTATTAACTACTGGTCTAAAAAAAAGAAAGATCGCAGATTGACTGCGAGATCCATCCAAAGAATGGTAAAAAGATATGTTGTAGGGGCAGGGCTTCCGATGTTCACAACCCCTCACACCCTAAGACATTCAGCCGCCACTCATCTTTTAAGCCAAGGAGTAGACTTAAGAACAATACAAGAATTTTTAGGACACCAGAATATAGTAACAACTCAAGTTTACACTCACGTTACAAATAAGAGATTAAGAGATATTCATAGAAAATACCACAGCGGAAAAGACTTAAAATAACCTACTTTTTATTTTAAGCAATGATAAAATAAACGTCGCACAATATTAGAGGGTCCTATAAAATTATTTCTTATAGTTTCTCCAGGCCTCAGCTGCAGATGGCTCAACGGTTTCAAGTTCCTGAAGAATTCTGTCTCTAATCTCACTTGTTTGAATTACCTCCTTCTCCCCTGCTCTCTGTAAAACAACACTAGAAACCTGGCCAACAACCTCTTTGGTTCTTGCTTCGTCTATTTCCGCATCCTGGCAAGCCAAACTAATTGATTTTTTAATTTTTTCTGGCTTAAAATCTTCTTTTGACCCGTCTTTTTTAATAACAAATTTAGTCATGAATAAAATATTAATTTCTAATTAAACGACTTTTAAGTAATTGTAGCACTACTATAAAAAAGTGTAAATTAGTAAATATTGACAATTTTTTTTTATTATTTCAATATCATAATATGTCGTACCTTAACAATACAGATAATACTCCCTGCTGGTATGATCTTTTTTATGATCCAAAGAGACAGCTTATAGGGCTTAGGATCCATCAAGAGATCATAGGAAAAGTAATAAAAGGAATAAGAAAAGAAAAAATACTGTCCATAGTAGAAAGATTCAAATTCAATGAATTTGAAGAAAGTTTTGATCGTTTTGGATTTTATTCTATTTTTCAGATAGAAAACTCTTTATTTGAAAAAATAAAAAACTTCGTCATGGGCAGATGGAAGAATGACTTTATTAAGCTAACGGCAAAACTCCCCAAAAAAGAAAAGAGTGTCTGCTGTTCAAAAAAAGAGTGTATTTTATGTAACGGAGATGGATTTATTTATAAATATAATGCAAAAAAAATTCTTGCAATTATAGGAAGTCTATCTCTACTTTTACACAGATTGAACTCTATTGAGAAAAAAGTTAGTTGTAAGAAAGTTCAACTGCTTACTGTTAAATTAGCAAGACGGTTAATTACAGGAACTTATAGCTCGTCCTTGAGGAAGATCCTTATCAATCTTTCATCAAAAGAAAAAAGTTTTTTCCAAGGTCCAATAAGGGCCATGAGGAGTTCCTTTGAATATATGGTAGAAGAAAAAGCTTACAATCCTGAATATTATTTCGAAATATCCGAAAATGGATGGCTAAGCATAGGATGCCCAGGAGATGCTTGTGGTTTATTCCCCTCTGAATTTAAAACAAATACTTTAGAGGGTTACAACTTCTCACCACATAATATAGACACACCCATGCAGGTGTTAATCCTATTATGTGGTCTAGCAGAGTTAACAAAAAAAATTAGACAAAAGGGTTCTAAATAAATTAGGCCCTTCTTTTTTATTAAATTAAAAAACCCGGATATCCGGGTTTTCCATTAAAAAGATTAATAAAATTAAATTTCCTTTAACATAATAACCTCATCAGCTACATTACCATTAGTCGATACCTGCTTCGGAATTTCAGTTATTTTTTCAAAACCCATCTTCTGAGACAAATTAATGGCTATTTTGTTATTAGAAAAAACACTCAGTCTAACCATTTGAACCTTTTTAAGTTTTTTTTCAGCTAGCTTAAGAGCCTCTTTCATTAAATACTCTCCTAGTCCTATTCCTCTGTATTTTTTTAGAATATAAACCTCCAAAAGGCCAACATGTTCAGCCAATCCTAACTTAGGCGTAATAGAAGCCCTCCCGATCATTCTATTATTGTTATTATTCTCTGCAATTAAAACAATCGCTCGATTATTATCGATTTCTTCTAATCTTTCACTAATAATAAAGTCTTGAGTTTCAAAAAACTGCCCAATATCGCTTGGAATAAAAGCTGTTTCATCTTTAACAAGTTCGTTAGCAAACCTATTAATTTTGCTAATTTTTTGAACGTCTTCTTGATTAAGATCTCTAATCCTTATTTCCTTTTCTTTGAATTTTTTAACTTGATCCATAATTACATCATTTGGGAAAATTCTTGAGAAATCGCTAAACGAGCTTTATTTAGAGCCTCATTAAAGCATTCCTTAAGAATATTCGCTTGTTTTTCTTCATCTAAATCTGGATTTAAAGTAAGAACTTTAATACTAAAGGAGCCGTCAATTACAACCTTTACTCCTTCTTTTTCTGAAGTAAACTCTTGATTTTTAATAGACTTTTGTAGGTTTTTGATTTTAGCTAATTCTTTAAATTTGTCAAACATATTTATAGTTTCTAATGTTATTTTTTTAAAAAAAGAAAAAGACCTTCTTCAACCCTTTTACAAAAAAGAGATTAAAGATTAAGAGTTTTATCTCCAATATTTTTATCAATCAACTCTTTAGGTCTTCCGTATTTTAATCGTGAAATTTCCTTTATAGCTTTAACCTGATCAAGATTTCCTTTTTTCGGCGCAATAGTATCAATCTTAAAAGATTTCGAAACTTTTCCATTAATCATCATCTTTAAGATTAAACGAAAATTATCTAAGTTAACTAAATCAAATTTAGAAAAATTAGGACTAAATTGTTTTTCTAAAAAATCAGCATCATCAGAACCAACCCTAAAGGAACCAATTGTTCCGGCATTACCAAAAACAGC
Organism: uncultured Candidatus Saccharibacteria bacterium; assembly: GCA_964548875.1. Classification (GTDB taxonomy): domain Bacteria; phylum Patescibacteriota; class Minisyncoccia; order Minisyncoccales; family JANBVM01; genus CAYSZX01. Next base: position 3,654 of record CAZJSP010000026.1, read on the forward strand.
ATCTCTAATTTCTTCTTTTAACTGAGGAATGTATTGATGAGCTAGGATAAGATTAAGTCGATACTTTCTAGCCTCCGATAAAATGGTGGCTACACTATCAGTTGTAAAGTTTTGAAACTCATCTACATACAAATAAAAATCTTTACGTTCCTCCTCTGGGATACCAGCCCTTCTCATTGCCCCCATCTGAATTTTAGAAACCAGAATTAAGCCAAGCAAAGAAGAGTTCATTTCTCCAACCAATCCTTTTGATAGGTTGGCTAAAAATATTTTTTGGTTATCCATAATATCGGACAGATTAAAACCACTACGAGATTGTCCGATAATATTTCTCATCATATCATTCTCAATAAATCTTCCTATCTTAGAAACAACATAGCTCATCATCTCTGTTTTATTCCCACTAGCAGGTTGATTTTTCCATTCATGAATCCAAAACCTTTTTACAACAGGATTGTCAATTTTTTCTAATAAACGATCTAAATAATCATCATCTTTAAAAATTCTAGAAACCTCCATTAAGGTTCCTGGGTTTTCCTTATCAGCCATTACAGCCAACATAGCATTCCGCATATAGTGTTCAAAAACAGGCCCTGTTATATCAGCTGAAAATAGCTTATGAAAAATAGCAATCATTTCTTGAACAGCAAAATCTTTTTGGGCATCATTCTGATATTCTAGCATGTTTAACCCAACTGGCCTTTTAACGTCCGATGGATTAAATAAAACAACATCTTTAATTCTTTCTTGTGGAATATTAGACAGAGTATCTTCAATTAAGTCACCATGAGGATCAATAACCCCCACTCCTTCTCCTGCTTCAATATCCCGACGAATCATTTCACTTAACAAACCACTTTTACCAGTTCCCGTCTGACCAATAAAATAACAATGACGTCTTCGATCTGCCCGGCCAGAAAAACTAACTCCTTTTTCCTCACCCCTGAATTTAACCTTACCTAATAAGTTTAATCCTTCTTCTGGTAAATTAATTGGAGGTTCTGAATCGGTGCTAGAAATAGACTTAATATAGGGTGTTTCAAGATAAACAGTTGGAAAATGATAAATGCTCGCCAGCTCTTCAATGTTAAGGGGGACTTCTTCTTTTTTCTGAAAATTTCTAAAACTGTAATGATAAATCAATTTCTTTAATTTTTTATCTTCCATATCTACCATCTTAAATCCATTAGGAGCAAAAAGAGAAAATTGTCCAAAAGAACTTTCAACATGATTAAGAATCTCCTGAGCTCTTGATTTGGTTGAGGCCGAAGCTACAATTCTGATGTTAGTCGAAAAAATTGGTTTTTGAATTTTTTCTTGAATAGATTGGATAATCTTATCATTTACACTAAAATCTCTATTAGAAGAGTTTGTTTTTTCTTTACCTGGAACAAAAATTTTAACAATCTGCTCTATCACCTCCATAAAAAAAGTTTTGGAGGCATCAAAAACAGCTATTTTAAAAGATTCTCCCTTTTTCATTCTACTAACTACCTTATTACCCATCTTTCGCCAAGGAGTATCAGGTAATTGTAAAATAACTTGAATGGCGGCTCCCTCATCAGGCTTAATTTTACTTAAAGAATTAGTAATGCTTGATAAGGGATCTTTTTCTAATTTATTATAAGTGCTAATTGGTAAAAGAGGAGAATCAGAAAGACTCAAATAACAACCAGCTGCTTCACCATCAGCTTCGAAAATAGTATAGTCGGTCGGAACCTTCTCAATTAAAGCCCGATCATAAACCCCTTGAACGTATTTTTCAAAAGAACTTTCCATGTTTCTAGGAACAGCAACATAAAAACAAATATCTTTTCCACCAATATGAGAAGCTATTTCTAGAGCCACTCTTGGCGGACCATACATAATCTTTTCCAAAAAATTAGGTTTTTTAAGGTGCAAAAAATTAATAAGAATTTGCTCCATTTGCCCTACAATCATTCTTTCTTTTTCCTTACTAGGGCTTCGATTATCATCAAAATCATGGCGAGGCATGCTGACAAGAAAAAGAGTCATATTCAAGCTTTGTGAAATATATTCTTTTTCTTTTTTAAGGAAAAAAGCATAGAGCAAAGCTCCAATTATTACTCCTACAACTAAATATAGAAATAAAAATAACATTATTTCTCAAATTTATTATAAAAACCCTCTTGAGCTAAAATATCATGCAAAACATCAATAATGAAAGGGTCGTTCATTTTCTTAGCAATTGCAACAGCATGAGCAACGCCCTTTTCTTTAGCAATTTTTATTAATTTTTTAAAAACTTCTCTTTTTTCTAAAGAGGTGGTAATAATTTGTTTTTTTTCCTTTTTAATGTCTTCTTCAGACTTATCTTTAAATTCTAATTTATCTAGGTCTTCCCTTAACTTTTCTAATATTTTATCTTTTTTAAGATCTTCAAAAGACCTTTCAAACTCTTTCTGCTCTTTTTTTGAAACTTCTTTTTCTTTTAAAGATAAAATCTCTTCTTTAGATAAAGATTCTTTTTCCTTGTTCAAAATGTCTTTTTCTTTTTCTTCGTTCATTATATTTTATTGGCCAAATCTTCTTTGGCGATTATAATAATCATTAAAGGCTTCATCTAAATCATTTTCTGTAAAAGCCGGCCAATATTTATCTAAAAAATAGAATTCGGAATAAGCTAATTGCCAGATTAAAAAATTAGAAACTCTTTTTTCTCTTCCCGTTCTAATAATTAAATCTAAATCTTCCGGTATGTATAAATTTTCAGCAAGAATTTTTTCATTAACTGAATCGACTCCCTTTTCAATAATTTTATTAACTGCCTGAATTATTTCCTTTCTTCCTCCGTAACTAAAGGCAAAATTAACTATCATTTTATTATTATTCTCTGTTTCTTTTTCAACCCTATCAATCATTTTTTTTATATCTTTTGGAATCATATCTCTTTCTCCAGCAACTCTGACTTTAAGAAAGTTTTCTTTTGCAAACTTCAAACTATCTTCAAATGTTTTCCTACACAACTCCATTAAGTATCCTACCTCTTTTTCAGATCTTTTCCAATTCTCTGTCGAAAAAACATATACAGTTAAAATTTTGACCTTCTTTTTTACCGCCCACTTAATTAAATCTTTAACTCTTTCTGCTCCTTTTTTATGACCCTTAAAAGTCGGTAATTTTCTTTCTTTTGCCCACCTTCTATTACCATCAATAATAACCCCTAAGTGATTAATTCTTTTTTCTTTTTCCATAAAAAATTTAAATTAAAAAATCGTTTTCTACTCTCACTTTTTTGGGGATCAAAAAAGG
>CAZJSP010000027.1:0-1702 GCA_964548875.1 uncultured Candidatus Saccharibacteria bacterium
AATATGACCACGTGAAATTAATGCTTATAGACCCGTGTTGCGTTCGAAAAATCATTCACCCCGAAACCCAAATACAGCCTAGGCATTCAAATTTTTGCTATCATTATTATCAAACAAACGAGCGTCGATTGAATGGAATGCAGCTGAACGCTAAATACTATAATCCGGGAACGTGGCTCTCACACAATTTAAGCTACGGTTACATCGGATGCGAAAAAATGAATCATTTTAACATTATTGAACACAATTTAATTGGCAGCCATTTTGATGTTATTTTAAAAAAAGCGCAGGATGAGGAGGCAACATGAGCGAATTAGAATATTATGCTAAGAATTTATATTTAAAAATTGGAGATAACGGGAAACAAACGGAGACGATTCGGTCTATAGCGTCGAAATGCAGCGAATATCTCGAAAAAAAGCGAGACAAAAAGCGAGACAAAGATTTAGAAATCGAGGCCGTGTCTCGGGGAAAAGTTGAACGCTGGATCAAAGCGTACAACTGGAAAGCGGATTTAGCGGATATGAAACGGGAGTTAGCCCAAAAAATACTAGAAAAAGAAAAAGCGCTGGAAGACAATGCTAGAGCCAATAGGGAGGCGATCCTGGAGGCTGGGGCTAGCACTATTGAGGTAGGAAAAATCAAAAACGATAAAATATACGATCAAATGCACGAAATTTTTTTGCGGAAAATAGAGGCCACAAAAGCTTTTCTAAACGGTAGGAAATGGGTTGAAAAAAATCCTGAAATTAAAATTACCTGGGCGGATGTAAAAAGATGCAAATTGGACAATTACCAGGAAATGGCTTTGTTTTCCAAAAGCGCCGACAAAAAATTTGATTATGACAAAATTGTTGCTGATGCAGTAATTCAAAAAATGCCTCCAATTGAAATAAATTTCAACATATTAAACGGAAAGGATAACAAAAATTCTGATAAAAATTACGACTCTTAAACCATTTACGTGCCAACGCACCCCCAGGCTGCTATTTGCCAGATCGAATCCAGAAAAATATACGTGGCCAAAAATGAAACCAATATTTTATTCGGGAAAAAATCGAAAATTGGAGTTCAGGCAGGTAAAAGAGGGGTTGTTTGGATTGCGGGGGATCAGCAAGAGCGAAGGGAAATTGTATAAAGACAGACTATTAAAAGAGTTGCAGAGATGGGCTCCTGTAGATACGGAAAGATTAAAAAAATCGTACAGGGTGTTTCCATTGGAGTACCAGCCAGGAAAATATGCATTGGTGATCTCTAATACCGTGGACTACTTTCGTTTCCCGTGGCATTATTATAAAAACGAAATAAGAGACAGGCCTCCAAAACGAAAATATGATTTTGTAGAAATGGCTGTTAGCCGAATAGCTAGACAGATTATAAAAAAGTCAAAATGATGGCATTATGCAAATAGACCTAGATATCCTGCCTTGGCAGTTACAATTTTTGCAATCCAAAAAAACCATCAAAGCTTTGTCCGGTGCATCAGACACTGGTAAATCCTGGGTTTGTCGATTTCATTTAGTCTGGACATCGCTGCAACACCCTGGTTCAACTCATTATTGTACGGCAACCACCTGGACACAGACCTACAGAGCCATTGCAGAGCCAATTATGGAATTGTTGGACGAGATACAAATTAAATATAATTTTTTTTTAAACGGCTCAAAACTTGCGTCAAAGCCGTTTCAGGTTGCTGAGGACA
>CAZJSP010000027.1:1712-5916 GCA_964548875.1 uncultured Candidatus Saccharibacteria bacterium
ATAATACAGTTCTACAATGGATCACGGATTGAGTTATTTTCGTCGGACAAAATATATTCACGAATAAAATCCAGGGAGTTTTCGTTGGGCTTCATTGAAGAGGCGACGGAAATACCTGATAGGTATATGGAGCGGATTTATCCCGAGGCGATCCGACGGTTACGGCAGCCTGGATATCCGCATCATCTGTTGATAGCGACGAATCCAGATATTAAAACCCGCTGGTTATATACCAATTTTTTTGAAAATCCGCCTGAATATGCATTTGTTAAGAAATTGTCATATAAAGAGGGGTACAACAAAGACGATTCTGAGCGTGAGGAAAAAATTTTGATGGGTTCTGAACGTCAACGACAGCTATATTATAATGGCGAATGGGGGAATCTTGAGGGGCAGGCATTTGTTATGCGCGATGGAATTGACATTCAAACAGTCGAATCAGAGCCAAACGATCGGCATTATATAACATTCGATTACGGATTTAGCCCTGACCCAATGGTATATTTGTTGTGCAAAATCAAAAATAATGTCGGATATGTAATGGAGGAGATAGTATTGAAAAATATACCTGTAAATCGGCATAGGCAATGGTTAGATAAATGGGTTTCAGCCTACAACATAGTAGGTTTTACTGGTGAAACTGCGACTGGTAGCGGAGAAATTCGAGAGTTATTGCGTGATCAGTATAAATTACGATATTTTTCGACCACCAAAAACAGGTCTACGGGGTGGACTACGTTATCGGATCTATTTGACACGAACAAACTTGTTATAAATAAAAAATGTCCTTATACTATACGTAGTTTGTCTAGCCTTTGCTGGGTTAGCAGCACGCGAGGAGTCGACGTTGGAGGGGAGTATGAGGATGAGGCTGACGCTTTGAGATACTGGATAATGTCTCCGCCTGTTCAACTGAGACTTGTAAAACGGTTTGGAGAACGAAAAGTTAGGATATTTTAATGGAAAATGATGAAAAACAACAAAAACCGCAATATATACAGCCATTAGTTCACGAGTACAGACCCGAACCTGGCGAATTCATTACCAGGCCATCATTTGGGTCAACGTATATAGCGCCGACTGATCCGCACGCACCGCAACAGGGCTACGATACGTATAAATACGCTCTCACCGCACTACACCCGCAGGTAGCTCCTGCATTGAGGTTCATCGTCGAAGCACCATTTTGGGTTGATTGGTCGTTCCAGCCTGTTAATAATTATGATGATAATCCTGAATTTGAAAAAGCAGATAATTTGATAATAAAACTTATCAATTATCAAATTGAACGTCTGGAACATGAAACATTTGAAAATACCCTGAAAATTATCTGGAGCGATGCGTTTATTTTCGGGTTTAGCGTGTCAGAAATGGTGTTTGAATTTGACAATAAATATGTTTGTGTTAAATCTATTAAACCTCATGCACCATACGATTTTAATTTGTACACAGATGAAGGCCACAACCTGGACCAGCTGTTCTACAATAGGACAGGGGTGTACGTTAATCGCAGTGGGTTGGGCAAATTTTTAATTTTAACTTATCCCTATCTGAAACACGGTAATTACTACGGTCAATCAGGTTTACAGAGTATATATTTCGATGTTAAAGTTTTGGATATTTTGGAGCGTGCCAAAATAGACGGCGTTAGACGATTATCAATCCGCCCGCTGCTGCATTATTATCAATCTGAAAATATGGACGCTAAAGATTTGCAGGAAATGAAAAAAGCTCTGTACAATATTGATTCAGGCTCGTTGATAGACCTCCCAGCCACCACTGATGCGGAGGGGAAAAATTTGATTCCTCAACACGAAATAAAAGTGCTTGAGGATAGGGCTAGTGCGGAGGGGATGGCGTTGGTTACGGATATGTTGGATATAATTTATAAAAGAATAAACCGTACGCTAGGGCTTCCAGACGATCTTGGTTTTTCAAACGCTGAGATTGGCTCCTACGCTAAAGCTAAAGAGGAAATGAATTTGTACACGCAGACGATCGTAAATAATCAGGGACTGATTGAGAATTTTGTGAATCGGCAGCTAGTCCCTGCGCTGGTGAGACACAATTATCCTACTATATTGAATGACAGAAATTACAAACTCCCCAGGATGCGGTTTGGTAGCGTGGAAGAAGATTTTGACACGGCAAAAGCTGATATGATTAATGAATTAATAAACAGCGGTGTTATAAGTTTGCGGAGCGATTTAGGATGGGTACGTGAAGAATTGCGATTGCCAGCGCCTAGTCTGGAACACAATCCTGAACCTAAAAAATTGGACGATGAAACCGTTGGAATGTCAATGTCAGAGCGAAACAAATTAAAACGAATAATGTGCGAGGAATATGGCTGCTACATCGGCTGTGAGACAGGTTAAAACAAACCCAAATTTGGCTATCACACAGAATTATACAATAGCGTCGGGATATATAACCTATGCTGGAACGCTAGGTGGACAGGACGTTTCAGGTAACGCCATACCCGCGACCCCCACTAGACCGTGTGTGGGGGTCGCCATACATACCAAAGGCGGGGGCTGGGTAAACACGTACTATTTTAATGATGTTGCTCAATTTCGATTACCCGGCGTTGTCAGCGCCGATGCAGGCAGTGACGTTTATGCATTGGACGATGAAACGTTGACTCTAACACCAAATACCGCTATAGTTGGTCAAATTGTCAGTGTGAACGTGGATACCAGTATGGTATTTGTTCACGTTACACTCATGAAAAAAACGATGCCAGAGGAATATTGGGATAACATTTACATTGACGCTATGACAGGATTTCAGTCATTAATAGGTACCTGGGCTGCACAACCTACAACCACCCAGGCAGGCGGACAGTTAATAAACACGTCAAATTCTACAAACGACAAAACACGATGGGAATTCAGCTGTCATGCTGGAACCTATAGCTATGCGATTAGATCGAATGTAGGACCAGGCAGGGGGATTATGTTGTTAGAATTGGATGGAATAAAAATTTTGGGGGGAGCAAACGGTCAGGATTTATACAGTCCAGTAGCGATTTGGAACCTGCACGCGACGATTTTAAATATTACTGTGCAGAGCACCGGAACTCATTTACTGTCTGTAACGTGTAACGGAAAAAACGCATCTAGCACAGGATACTACGTGCCGTTGACAAATGTTAGATTTTGGAGAACGTCGTGAACATTATCAGGCTCTACGAGTATACAGAATCACCGCCAGATCCAGACAATCCATTTGATCATGGCGGTGTTGATATTGATTTAGATGAAAAATCAATTCAATGGTTACTGGACAACGGGCTATCATCCTGGGTTGATGGCGAATACGTGACTCACAGAATTAATTGGGAATGTATAAAATCGGAAAACATGGCCAGATTAAATCGATTGGCATCGTCCAAAGCGTCGTTTGGATTCAAACAATACGCCGACGCGCACCAATGGGATGCGATGCGAGGTTTGGCAGCTGCTGAAATGCAGGCTGGCGCTTTGACAGAAGAGGATATAAATTTTATTGACGAACTGCTACCTGGAGGGGAATAATGGAAAGCGAATCGCTGCGAATGCTGATGGATAAAATAGATACAGTGATTACGGGGGTGGCACGATTAGAGGAGCGCGTTAAAAACCTGGAAGCCGATGTCAAAGGGCTTGATGTGTCATCTGATCATCTTAGTAATTTTATGTCACGCATTGACGCTGTGATTGAGAATCAGGATAAAAGAATCGCTGTTTTGGAGGATAAAAACATTCGTGATGAAAAGCGCTCTCACGCTATTAATGTAAAAGCGTGGTTTGCTGTTGCAGGTGGAATCATAGCGTTGTTGGTGGCAATTTTTAAGTATAAAATTTTTGGATGAATTGTTTTTTTTTTACAGCGGTATTATATTGCTAAATGAGGTGTGTTGGCATGAGTTTATCATTTCCAAACAAAATAACCAGAGAAATATTTTCCAGTTTGGTTGCTATAAACGGTTGGGGCAGCGATAAAACGCAAAATGAACGCGATGAATATACATTACAATTATTTTCAAACACCAAAACGGCTCTCAAACACGGGATACGGATTCCACTGAAAATATCTCACGATGACAAACAAGAGGAATTGCACGGATATTTGCATAACGTAAAATTGGCTATGAAAGCCACACCCACGCCTCATTACGTTATAATCGGAAAGTTTTTTTCCAATGACAATATTTTCGAAT
>CAZJSP010000028.1:0-5595 GCA_964548875.1 uncultured Candidatus Saccharibacteria bacterium
TTGCTTCGGAAAACTCTTTGTGGCACTTAATAGTTATTGTCCCTTTTTTAATTATTATTGGTGCTCTTTTAATTTATTTGGCTCCTTATCGATTAGAAAGAATAGAAACTCTTTTAAATCCATCTTTATCAGATCCTTTAGGGGCAGGATTTCAAATACAGCAAGCTAAGATAGCTATTGGTTCAGGAGGGGTTTTTGGGTCTGGTTTAGGAATGTCAAAACAAAGATTTGGTAATTTACCTCAACCTATATCAGATTCAATTTTTGCAATTATTGGAGAAGAAACTGGTTTTGTAGGATCTGCTGGTTTAATCTTTCTTTTTTTGATATTTATTTGGAGAGGGTTTAAAATAGCAAAAGAGACTTCTAATGTTTTTTTTAGATTAATAAGTGTTGGAATTTCCTCTTGGATATTCATGCAGGCAATTATAAATATTGCATCAATTGCAGATATTATCCCCTTAACGGGAGTACCTCTACCTTTTATTAGCTATGGTGGTTCTGCTTTAATATCTGGATTGGCAGGAGTTGGTGTTTTACTTAATATTTCAAAACAAAAATGAAAATACTATTTACTGGAGGAGGAAGCGGAGGACATATTTTTCCTATCATTGCTATTGTTAGGGAAATAAGAAGGTTCTCTATTAAAGAAAAAATGGATTTTGTTTTTATGGGGCCAAAAGATGAATTTGGTTCTTTATTGCTTTCTCAAGAAGATATTAAAACAAAAAATACTGCTGCTGGAAAAATAAGAAGATATGCTAAGACAGATAAAAAGGCTCTTTTTCAAAATATTATCGATCTATGTTTCAAAATTCCTTTTGCAATCTTACAGGCCTTCTTTCAAATCTTTTTTTCTGGTCCTGACCTGATTTTTTCAAAGGGGGGTTATGGCTCTGTTCCAACAATAATAGCAGGTTGGATTTTAAGAGTTCCTATCTTTATTCATGAATCAGATAGCACTCCTGGACTATCTAATAAGTTATCAGCTCGACTTGCTAAAAAAATATTTGTTTCTTTTCCTGATACTTTGGAATTCGATGAAGATAAAATGATATTAGTAGGTGATCCTATTAGAAGAGAGCTATTAAGAGGATCACCTAAGTCAGCTAAAGAAAGATTCGGTTTGAAAGAAGAGAAGCCTCTTATTCTAATTTTAGGGGGGTCTCAGGGGGCAGAGAGAATTAACGATCTCATTCTAACTATTTTGCCAGAAATGGTTAGAATTTTTGAAATTATTCATCAGTGTGGTGAAAAAAAATATAAAACAGTTAAACAAGAATCAAGGGTTATTACTAAAGATTTTTTACATAAATATTATCGCCCTTTTCCCTTCCTAAAAGAGGAAGAGTTAAGGGGTGCTTACAGTGCCTGTGATCTTGTTATTTCTAGGGCAGGTTCAGGAACTATTTTCGAAACAGCTGCTTTTGGAAAGCCTTCAATTCTAATCCCTCTCCCTGAATCAGCTCAAAACCATCAGATCAACAATGCCTATAACTATGCTGAAAATGGAGCAGCAATCGTTTTAGAAGAAGCCAATTTTAAACCAAGGTTCTTTTTAGAAACTCTTAAAACAATTATAAGTGAGAAAGAGAAACTAGAAGAAATGGGTAAAAACGCTAAAAGTTTTTCTAAACCGCTAGCTGCTAGAAATATTGCTACTTACCTTTTAAGCTATCTCAATTTAATTGTTTAAAACTCTTAAAATTTTAATTCAATAGTTGGTGCTAATACTTCTTAATATTTTTTGAAAATATTAAGAAAATACAAATAAATTGAAGAATTTTTAATGCACTTATGATATAATAAATTAGAAATAATCTTATGTTTTTTAATTAATTATCTATAAAAGAATGAATGAGAAAATCAGAGTTCGTATTGCTCCGTCTCCTACGGGTAAACTACATATTGGGTCAGCCAGAGTCGCCCTATTTAACTTTCTTTTTTCTCAAAAAAGAAATGGTGTTTTTATATTAAGAATAGAAGATACAGACCGAAAAAGAAGTGAGGATAAATATGAGGAGGACATTAAAAAGGGACTAGACTGGTTAGGTCTAACTCCAGATGAAATGCCTGGTAGAGGAGAGTATGGCCCCTATAAACAATCTGAAAGAACAAAAATATATTCTAAATACTTAAAACAACTTTTAAAAGAAGATAGGGCTTACTACTGTTTTTGCTCTGAGGAAGAATTGGAAAAAGAAAGAGAGAATCAAAAGAAGAATGGAAAAGCTCCTTGCTATTCGGGTAAGTGCTCAAAATTAACCAAAAAAGAAGCAAAGAAATATTTAGAGGAGGGGAGAGCATCAGTAATAAGATTTAGAAACAATTCAAAACAAACAAGCTTTAAAGACTTAATAAGGGGAGAAATAGAATTTGATACTTCTTTAATGGGTGATTTTATTATTGCTAAAAACTTATCAGAACCTCTATATAATTTTGCTTGTGTTGTTGATGATTATGAAATGAAAATATCCCATGTTATTAGGGGAGAGGACCATATAGCTAATACCCCTAGACAAATGTTAATACAAGAAGCTTTAAACTTTTACCATCCCCAATATGGGCATTTACCTTTAATTTTGGGGCCGGATAAAAAGAAAATGTCGAAAAGACATGGGGCAACTTCTGTTTTAAAATATAAGGAAGAGGGCTATTTACCCGAAGCTTTAATTAATTTTATGTCTTTCCTGGGATGGAATCCAGGAACAGAAAAAGAAATTTATTCTCTAAAAAACCTGATAAAAGATTTTTCTATTAAAAAAGTCCAAAAAGGAGGAGCTATTTTTAATATTCAAAAATTAAACTCTATTAATAGTCATTATATTCGTCAAACTTCAATAGAAGAAATAACAAAGCTATGTTTACCTTACTTGATTAAAAAAGATTTAATTAAGTTTGAAAACAAAAAATATGCTATTAAAGAAACAGAAGAAAAAATCAGTAAAGAGAAAATACAAAAAATAATTTCTCTTTACCAAAAAAGATTAGAAAAATTATCTGAAATTACAAAGCTTATTGATTTCTTTTTTCAAGATTTTAACTATGGAAAAGATCTGCTTAAATGGAAAGAAATGAGTATTAAGGAAATTAAAGTATCGCTTGACAAGTCTAAAGAAATATTGTTAAAAATAGATAAGAGGGAGTTTAATAAAGAGAAATTAAGTAAAATATTGTTAGAAGAATCAAAAAAATTCGGAGATCAATTAGATAGAGAAGGTGACAGGGGTTGTTTATTATGGCCTCTAAGAGTCGCTTTAACCGGAAAAAGAAATTCAGCTGGACCATTTGAAATAGCCGAAATATTAGGAAAAGAAAAAGTAATTAAAAGAATTAATAAAGCAATAAACAAATGCAAAAGTTAATTATAGTTATTGCTATAATAGGGCTCCTAATAGGGCAGCCCGTTCAAGCATCAGCCAATGATTTTAATTATTACATGAATCAGATATTAGAGGCATTCTCAGAATTTTTTGAAGTGGCTCTAGAAGAAATAAATCCAATATTTAAAGAAAGGGTTCTTCCAATTTGGACAGCAATGTATAAATGGTTCGAAGAAAATATTTGGGAAAGAATTAAACCATCAACCGAAGAAGAAATAGAGAAAAGAAGGCTGATTGCCCAACAAGAATCTGAAAGAAAAAAGAAAGAACTTTTAAATGCTCTTCAAGAACTATCTATTAGCATTCCTTTCTTTGATCAAATAAGAGACTTTCTAATAGAGGCTTGGGATTAATAATTACTTTTTTATATAGAATAGGCGCGCTAAGGGGGAGTAATAAGGCAAACTCCTTTTATTAGATCTCTTTTATTAAAAAGCCTAATAGGTGCTATACAGCCTTTTTCTCCTGTTAAAAAAGAGGGGAGGAAAGGTAAAATATTTTAAATAAAAAACCATAAAAACAAGAATGAATAATAAAAAAATATAATTTGGATTTATGGGAAATGTGGTTGTGGTAAAACTACATTTGCTAATAGTTTAATTAAAGAATTTGAAAAAGAGAATAAGAAAACCTTTAAAATTCAATGTAAAGGATTAATAGAACTAATAATCCAAGCTCTTAGAAATAGATCAGCTGATGTCTTTTTAAATTATTTAAAAAGGTTTGATTTATTAGTAATCGATGATTTAGATTCTAGCGGTTTAAAAGGAGGTTTAAAAACACAAATTGAGATAAAGCATTTAATAAAAAGATTGGTAAAAAATGATAGCAAGGTTTTTTTAATTAGTCAGGATAAACCAAGCATTTTTAAAAAATTGTTTTTTAATAATGATTATTGTGAATATCTTGAACTAAAAACTCCTACAACTGAATTTAAGTTAAAACTAGTTAAAAAGTGGATTAAGAAAGAAAATATTTATCTTTCTGATTTCGTTATTAGGAAAATGATAAGCAAGACAGATAATTTGTTTAAATTAAAAGGATTGTTTAATCAATTTATTTTTTTAATGAAGTTTAACAAGGAGAGGGTTTAAATAAAAAAAGGGGAGTGTTGGCTGCGAGACGGAACACACAACCTTGTCTCCCTCATGATGTTTATATTATAACTTTTTTCGTAAACTTAAGTCGATTACCTACCAAAGATGTTATCATTTTACAAACTTAAAGGTGTATCACATGTGTCTGAACCTGGACACAGATTAAATAAAAAAATATTAAAAATATAAAAAGTTTGACTGAGTTTATTCTTTAACTACTCTACAACATAAATAATTAATTCTCCAGCCATCAATTTTTTTATCGAAGTCTAATGCAGACTCTCTTATTGCCTCTAAGAATTTAAGATCTCCTGGTTTTTTGAAAGAGACAGTTTGAGCTGAACCTTCTACTGAACCATCTTCTCTTAGATAAATTTTTCCTCCTCTTAAAATGACCCCTCTTTTTTTATAGCCTGATTGGTTAATTTTATCTCGTAATGCTTTTTTAATTTTTTCGTTTTTGGCTTTAATGACAATTTTATTATTTTTATCAATATAAATTTCTCCAATCGTTTCTTTAATTTCTTCTCCGTTTGATTTCTCTTTAAACCCTATTATTTTAAGTTTTTTAGTTTTCTTTCCTTGAAAAAAGGAAATTATTTTATTTAGAAATTTTGGTCTTTCTTTTTTAAATTCTCTGAAAGACCCTATTATTGCATAACCATCAACCCTTTCACCTGCCACAAGATAAATTTTTCCCTTAAGCGCTTCTAAGAATTTAGGATCTCCTGGTTTTTTGTAAATCTTTTTTCCATCCTTTTTAATGTAAAAAGTATTTTTTAAACCTATTTCTTTAAATCCTTTTTGTAATTTCTCTTTAATTTTTTTATTTTTTGACTTAACAATCACCCTATTGTTTTTATCAACGTAAACTTTCCCAACATTTTCATGAAATTCTCTTCCAAGAATTTTATCTCCTTCTTTTCCAATAGGTTTCATTTTAAAGCCAAGTAATTTAAGTTCTTTTTTTGCCATAATTTTAATATATTACTTTATTAGAATTGTATTGGTTTTATTGGTTTTTTTCAATATCATATAGCTTGTATAGCTTGAAGTTGAATTTATTTAAAAAAATCGATACTTTCTTAAGAAAGTATCGGTAGAATTTAAATTAT
>CAZJSP010000029.1:0-5571 GCA_964548875.1 uncultured Candidatus Saccharibacteria bacterium
GCTGATTTTTTAAATAATTTGAAATATTTTTAAGGGTCCCAGGTATTCTTTTTGCTTCATTATAGGCAGGAATAACAACCGAAAGATAAATATTATCCATGTTTTTTATTTTATTATGATATTGCTTTATTTTAACACAGCCCCCTTAAAAAACAAAAACTAAAACTAAGAGCTTAAATCAGTAAGAACTTCTGCCTTACCATTAACAATGGCAATTAAATGTTCAAAATGGGCTGATAATGAACCATCCTTTGTTTTATAGACTCCTCCAGAAGTTCTTTCTATTTCTCCGCTTTGACCTATTGTTAACATTGGCTCCAAGCAAAAAACCATTCCTTCTTTAATTTCTGATCCAGAGTGTCTTTTGCCATAATTTAAAATTTCGGGGTCTTCATGAAGAGATTGACCAATACCATGGCCGCATAAATTTTTAGCAATACCATACCCCTGACTTTCAGAATATCTTTGAATAGTATTAGAAATGTCGCCAAAACTATTTCCCACCCTTGATTTTTTAATTCCTCTTTTTAATGCTTTTTTAGTGCACTTTATTAATCTTCTAGTTTCCGGACTAATCTCTCCCACTGGTAAAGTAACAGCCATATCAGAATAATAACCATCAAGAATAACTCCTCCATCGACAGAAACAATATCTCCTTCTTTTAATTCCCTGTCTGAGGGAATTCCATGTACTATTTCTTCGTTAATAGAAACGCATAAAGTAGCAGGAAAATTATTATAACCTTTAAAGGCTGGCTTTCCTCCCAATTTAAGAATAAGAGACTCAGCAAAAGAGTCTATTTCTTTAGTTTTAATTCCAGGCTCTATTAACTGAGGAATTTTTCTCATTACCTTAACTAAAATAGCACAAGAATTTTTAATTTTTTGAATTTCTTCTGAGGTTTTAACAAGGATCATTAAATCACTCCTAAAATTTCTTTAAAAACACCTTCGATGCTCTGTTCTCCATTTACTCTAACCATTTTATCTTCCTCTTGATAGCTATCTATAACTGGCTGAACATCGGTTTTAAACCACTTCAGTCTTGTTTTAACCCCTTCCTCCGTATCATCTTTTCTGCCAACTAATTCTCCCCCACAATAAGGACATTTTTTCATCTCTTTAAATTCACCAACAAAAGGGATGGGAGATTTACAATCTTTGCAATTTCTTCTATGGGTCAATCTTTTAATAGACTCTTCTTCTGAAATATCAATAAGTAAAATTGTAGTTTTCTTACTCCACTCATACCAGCCCAAAGCCTTTTCCATAATTTCTTTTTCTAAAATACTTCTAGGGCTACCATCAACTATTAACCCTTTTATTCCTTTCTTTTTAAAATTTTCAAATTTATCCAACCAAATCTTAGCAATAACAGGGGCAGGAACCCTCCCTCCTTTATCAATTACTTGGGCAATTTTACTTCCTGTAAAATCATCCTCTTTTTTACGCTCTCTTAATAAATCGCCGCTCCCCATTAAATTAAAACCAAACTTCTTTTTAAGAAGTTTAGCTTGGGTTCCTTTGCCAGCGCCAGGTAACCCTAAAAAAATAATAACTTTTTCCATAATTTTTTAATTAAAAAGACTCATAACTTCTCATTTCAAGCTGAGTCTCTATTTGTTTTTTAGTTTCTAAAACAACAGAAACAAGAATAATGATTGAAGTTCCTCCAACTAAGAAATTAAAAACAGTAATCCCAGTTAAAACTTGAATTAAAGATGGCATAATAGCAATAACGGAAAGGAAAAGAGCACCAAAGGGTAAAATTCTATTCAAAACATGTTTTAAGTATTTGGCCGTTGATTCTCCTGGCCTAATTCCAGGTACAAAGCCCCCCATCTGTTTTAAATTTTCAGAAACAGATTCCGGATCAAAAGTAATTAAAGTATAGAAATAAGTAAACATAAAAATTAAAAGAAAATAGAAAGACTGATTAATCCAAGGATTATTGAAAAAATTAGCAATTGATTGAGAAGCACTTCCTAGTAAGCCCCCATAGCCACTAAAAAGACTAGCAATCATAGAAGGAAAGGTTAAAACAGATAAGGCGAAAATAATAGGAATTACTCCAGCCGGATTAACACTAAGGGGTAGATAGGTAGAGGCCCCCCCCTGAATTACTCTTCCTCTTACTCTTTTAGCGTAAGAAACAGGAATATTTCTTCTAGCCTCATTAACAATAACAACTCCAGCAATAACAAGCAGGCTAGCTATTAAAAAAACAAGATAAGATGGCAAGACAGAAGGATGATAGCTCATTAAAAATTCACCAAAATGATTCGGAAAATCAGCTACGATACCAGCAAAAATCAAAAGAGAAATCCCATTTCCAATGCCCTTTTCTGTAATCATCTCCCCTAACCACATTAAAACTACACTACCTGCCGTAACAGTAATAATGGTGTTTAATTGAGTTAAAAAGCTCATTTCTTGAATTACTCCTTGTCGAGTAAATAAAGACAACATAGCAAAAGCCTGCAAAACAGCTAAAGGAACAGAGGCAACTCTTCCCCATTGTTCAAACTTTCTTTTTCCTTCTTCTCCCTCCTCTTTATATATTTCCTCTAAACGCGGAAAGATCATAGTTAAAAGCTGTAAAATAATTGTTGCGTTAATATAGGGACCAATTCCCAGCATGACAATAGAAAGTTTCTCTAAAGCTCCTCCAGTAAAAATATTCATTAACCCTAAAATTTCAAACTCTTCAAACATAAGTTTTAAATTTTCAGGATTAATGCCTGGAATCGGAATATTGGCCATTATTCTAAAAACAGCAAAAATTCCTAAAACGAACAGGATTTTACTCCTTAATTCTTTAATTTTAAAAAGTTTAGAAATAGTATTAAACCACATTTTTATTTAACAGAACCTCCTGATTTTTTAATTTTTTCTTCAGCCTTTTTAGAAAGCTCACAATTCTTAACTATTAATTTCTTTGTTAGTTTTCCAGAGCCCAATATTTTAATCTTGAGTTCTTCTCCCTTCTTTAATCTAATAATTTGTTTTTCATTAAGAGTTTTAGGAGAAACAACTTCGCCCTCCTTAAAACTTCTCTCTAGGTCTTTAATGTTAACCACAATCTTTTCTTTTTGAGAAGATTTAAATTGATAACCTCTTAATTTATGATACCTTTTAAATAATTCCTTAACTCTTGGTTTTTGTTTCCTAGTTCCTGCTCTTGCATTTTGTCCCTTAATGCCTTTTCCAGCATAAGTGTCCCCTCTTCCAACCCTTTTGGACTTCTTTCTTTTGTGAGCCGGTTTTAAATCGTGTAATTGCATGTTACTTTTCTTTTACTTTTTTATCTTTTTTACTTTCTTTTTTGTTTTTCTTACTTTTTAATTCTTTATTCTTTTCAACCTGTTTTTTAGTTTCATCATCAATCTTTCTTAACTTCTTAAAAGCTTTAATAACAGCTCGAGCATTGTTTAACTTATTGCTAGTTCCTCCTAAAACCTTAGAAGAAATATCTTTAATACCAGCCAAGTTACACATTATTCTAACTGTTCCTCCTGCTACCAAACCCCTCTTTTCTCTTTGAGGTTTAAGTAAAACTCTTGCTGCACTATACTTAGCCTCTACTGGGTGAGGAATTGTCCCATTAATAATTGGAACTTCTATCATGTTTTTTTCAGCTTTTCTGCTCGCTTTTTGAATGCCCTGAGCAACATCTGAGCCAGACCCAACCCCAACTCCAATTTTACCTTTCTGATCGCCAAGCACCATAACAGCCCTAAAGCTTAATCTTCTTCCTCCCTCTCTAGTATGAGCAACCCTAGATAAATCTAATAGTTTAGACTCATACCTTCTTTTTCTTCTTTGATATTTTTTATTTCTATTATTCATAATAATTAAAAAACTAAACCTTTAGAGCGGGCTCCTTCAGCTAAAGCCTTAACTCTTCCGTGATATTTATAACCTCCTCTATCAAAAACAACTTCTTTAATTTTAATGTCTTTAGCTTTTTCAGCAATCAACTCTCCAACAGCAAAGGCCTTTACTTTCTTCCCAGATAAATCCTCGTTCTTAACTTCTTTAATCTCTGTATCTCGAGCACTAGCCAAAGTCTTCCCCTTTTCATCATCAATTATTTGAGCATAAATATGCTTATTAGAACGAAAAACAGAAAGTCTTGGTCTCTTAGTAGAGCCCACGATTTTGCTTCTTACTCTTTTATGTCTTTTATTCCTATTTTCTTTTTTATTCTTGATGTTCATAGTTTAAAAATATTATGCTCCTCCTGCGGCTCCTCCAGCCACCCTTTTACCTGCCTTCCTTCTAACAGTTTCATCTAAATATCTTATTCCTTTTCCTTTATAGGGTTCAGGGGGTTTAACTTTTCTAATTTGGGATGCTCTTAATCCCACTTTTTCTTTATCAATTCCAGAAACAGTAATAATGTTTCCTTTCACTTCCATTTTTATTCCCTCCATTGGTTCAATTTCAACTGGATGACTAAAGCCAACTAATAATACTAACTTATCACCTTCCATCGTTGCTTTGTAACCAAGTCCTTTAATTTGCATTTTTTTCTCATAACCTTTTGTCACTCCTTCTATCATGTTCGCAATTAAAGCTCTTGTTAACCCCCAATAAGCATTGGTTTTCTTGCTTTCAATTTGAGGAGAAACAATTATTTCTTGATCCTTGTTTTCAACTTTAATTTCAGGTCGAACCTTTTTTAAAAGTTCGCCTTTTGGTCCTTTGACCTTTATTTCCTGATCTTTAATCTGAACTTCAATTTCAGACGGAATACTA
This sequence comes from uncultured Candidatus Saccharibacteria bacterium, assembly GCA_964548875.1. Taxonomy (GTDB): domain Bacteria; phylum Patescibacteriota; class Minisyncoccia; order Minisyncoccales; family JANBVM01; genus CAYSZX01. Next base: position 4,762 of record CAZJSP010000029.1, read on the forward strand.
ATTGGTTTTTTTCCTATTCTGCTCATTTTAAATTATTACCATATTTTACATAAAATTTCGCCGCCTAGACCTTTTCTTTTAGCTTCTTGCCCAGTCATTAGCCCTTTTGAAGTTGAAACAATCATAATTCCAAATCCGTCTTTTACTGGCCTAATATCTTGATTGCTTGTGTAAATCCTTTGACCAGGCTTTGAAACTCTTTCTAATCCTCTAATAAAAGGCTTATCGTTAACATATTTGATCTGAACCTCAATTATCTTTTTTAATTTCCTTCCTCTTTTATTAGTGTCTTCAATAAATTCCTTTCTTTTCAAAATCTTTATTACTTCCCATACTAAATTAGAAAAAGGAATTTTAACTTTTTCTTTTGAAACAGCTTGAGCGTTCCTAATTAATGTTAATGCGTTTGATATTGAATCCATATTACCAACTACTTTTAGTTACTCCTGGTATTAAACCTTTATTGGCCATTTCTCGAAAACAAATCCTGCATAAACCAAATTTACGCATATAAGCTCTTCTTCGCCCACATTTAAAACACCTATCATTCATTCTGCTTTTAAATTTTGGTTCCCTCTTTGATTTCGCTATTCTTGATTTTTTAGCCATTTTATTTTTCTTTTTTTATTTCTTCTTTTTTAAACGGAAACCCCATTAACCTCAACAGTTCTAATGCCTCCTCTCTATCTTGAGTTGTTGTTACAATTGTAATCCCTAATCCAAAAGACCTTTTAACATTTTCAGGAAGAATTTCAGGAAAAGTAACTTGTTCTTCAATTCCAATCGATAAATTACCCTCTCTATCAACCG
>CAZJSP010000030.1:0-2735 GCA_964548875.1 uncultured Candidatus Saccharibacteria bacterium
ATTTTTTGAGCTTCTTTTATTGTTAATTGAGACATAAATATTTTTATTAATAATTAAAAGTTAATAATACCTTCTTATCTTACTATTTTAGATTTAAAAAAACGTTCTTGAAATTCTGTTAAAGCCCTTATTTGTTCATTAGAATAATTTATCCCTTTAGGAACAATTACCAACTTGTCATCATTGTCATTTATTCTATGAATTATGGCAATACAATAACCTGTAAACTCTTCTTTTGGTTCAAAAGCCCCTAAAAGATAAGCATCAATTTCTTCTCCGTCGGGTGCTTTCGTATTGGGGACAAAGCCATAATTTACAGGATAAATAAAGCTCCATTTAGGATGCTTGCTCCCTAAAGGACGATCTATTTTAATAGTTATTTTTTGATTTAAATATTTTTTTAAATCCATAAGAATAGAATTAGCTCCCTATACTTATAATTTTATATTAAATCGCTATTAATTTTACCCCTCATTCTCTTAGTTAGCTCTTTTTGAATTTTCATCTCTCTTTTACCAATCTTTTTTGAAATATTTAAATTTAACTCCTCTCCTCCTAAAGTTCTATCTTCTTTTTCTAGAAACTTAATTGATTCAATAATGGACCTATCAAACTTACCAGAATAAAGAAAAACTCTAATAAAGCCCGACAAGCCTACATCAGCAAGCAAATCAGCGTCTTGTAAGATTTTTAATTCTAATGTCTTTTCTGAAAAGCTTAATTTCCTTGAATCATGATTTTTAATCAAATAAGAAACATCATTAATGAATTCTTCAGAAAATCCCTTTTTCTTTAAATATTCTTGAGCAATTTCAACGCTATAAGAAGGATGGTTATCCCATTCTTTTCTATGGTTTTTTACAAACCCCTCCTTATTAAAAACCTTCTTTTCATTTATCTTAACCTTCCCAACATCATGAAGAAGAGAGGCGACTAAAACTGCTTCTTTCTTAACCTTAGAATCTAGTTTACTAATAATTTCTTTAGCTATCTTATAAACCCTTAAGGTAAAATAAGTTTCATCAAAAATACTAACACTAAAATGTTTAGTCTTTTCAAACTTTTTCTTAACAAAATTATAAATTTTCTTGTAATTTGGTTTCATTGCCTTGATTTTCTATTTTTTTCTTAAAAAATTAATGATTAAAGAATGTTTAAACAATTTTACCTTTATTTAGTTTTTCCAAAAAAAGCACAAAATATGTCTTAATACGTCATAGTATCATAATATGCCATTAATATGCTATAAAATACAGTAAAAAGGCTGAAAATTGTTGAGCTAATTTTTCACGATTTATTCCTGCTGATTTCTTCTCAAAGTTTTGTCCTTCTTTTTTAGAGATAAATTTATCAACATCAGGATTTAAAAAAATTACGGCTCATATTTTTTTGTTGAATTCTTTTTTAATAAAATTATAAAATTTCTTACAATTTCTCATTAAGCTCGTTTAAATTAACTAAATAATCTGCCAAAAAAGCTTCTATCGCTTTAACTGTATCTTTTTTCAATTTAGGTGGACTTTGAGCCACCCAAACAGCAAAGTTATAAAGTTCTTGTTAATCAACTTCAATCCACTTATGATTTTTTAAAAGAAAAAAGAAAAGAGTAGTCATAGCTATCCTTTTATTTCCATTTTGAAAAGGGTGATTTTTAATCATTAAATAAAAAAGAATAGCCCCCTTACCAATAAGGCCTTGATAAGAGGAATTCTTTTCAAATTTCTGAAAAGGTGTAATTAAAGAGCTTTCTAAAATATTATCAGAACAAGTTTTAAATTTAGGAATAGACCCATCATGTTCCATTAAATTTTTAGCTAAACTAAAAAAACCTGTTGAACTTCTTTCACTGATACCTTCTTAATCATGCCCTTCCTAACATCCTTAATGTTTCCCCATACTCTTTCACATTTTTTTTAACAGCCCTATCTATGCTTTCTTTTTCCTTCTTAGTTAATTTTTTCCCAAATATTCCTAAATCTTTCTTAGCTTTTTTATACCCCCCTAAACTCCCTATCCTTCTCTACTATCTTAGGGTTAACCTTTAAACTCATTTCATTAATCCCTATTAGTTTGATACCATCCAAAGACTTAACTCTTGATAAGGCAACATAACCCATTCCATACTCAAAAGAGCGAGATAAGTCTATCTCAGCCACATCTAAACTCATTCCTTGACTTTTATGGACTGTAATAGCCCAAGCTAAGCGTAAAGGAAGCTGTTTAATGCTGGCTAATATTTCATTTTCTTCCTCTAAATTCCACTGGGCTGGTTCAACCCTGATTTTATTTCCTAGTCTAGTTTTAACAATAGGAATATCCCCCTTAAAATTAACTATTCTACCTAAAGTCCCATTAACATAACCTTTTTCAAAATTATTTTTAACAAACATAACAATAGCTCCTTTCTTTAATCTTAACTTTTCAGGAGCTAAACAACTTCTTCTTAAAAAACTAACTAGTTTCTTTGAGCCAACAGAACTCATATTGTAAATAAACTCCTTTTTATTAATTTGATCTAATTCATAAGAGTTAATCAAATCTACATTAAAATTGTGAGTATATAATTTAGTTGGTTTATCTAAATCCTTAATAGGTTTATTCAATCTTTCTTTTAATAGGTCAATCTCCTTTTCAGCTGCCCTATTAGATCTAATCCTATTTAAAATAGAAATAAACTTTTTATCTGTGTGCCGATATTGTTCGGTTAGATAACAAACTCTTAAATTTAATTCTTC
>CAZJSP010000030.1:2745-5448 GCA_964548875.1 uncultured Candidatus Saccharibacteria bacterium
GATTCAAAAGCAAACTTAGGCTTTTCTTCTCTACTAACAGGAGGTAATTGAAAGAAATCACCAGACAAAACCACCTTAATTCCTCCAAAAGGAAGCTCTGATTTTCTAAATATTTTACAAACCTTGTTAATTAGATCTAGTCTCTCAGAATCAAGCATTGATATCTCGTCAATAATCAAAACTTCTGTTTCTCTAATATTTTTTCTTAAATATTTCTTTTTAATGTTGTCTTTTATTTGGTCTTCACTCATTTTTCTTTTTAAACCAATACCAGCCCATGAGTGTATAGTCTTCCCCCCGATATGAGTAGCAGCAATACCTGTAGAAGCCGTAATGCCAACCTTTACGTTTTTGCTTTTTAAAAAATTAATAAATTTATTCAATAAAAAAGTCTTCCCGGTTCCTGCTGAACCAGTTAAAAAAACATTGTTGTCAGATTTTAAATCCTTTAAGGCTTCTTTTTGTGTCATTAATTTCAAGATAGCATTTTAAATTCAAAAAGAAAAAGATAGTTAAATGGCTAGCCCTTATTGAATATTTGATTCTAATAAAAAAACGAGTAAAAAATGCTTTTACCCGTGTTTAAAAAAAATGACTTTTAATGGCCTCTTTTAGGAGGTCCTCTTCTATTTCTTCTATTAAAGAAGGAAGTTTAGAAGAGAAGGATTTCCCATCTATCTCTCCTTCAAGGAAAAATTCCTTGGGAGGAGATCCTTTTTGGAAAACCCACTTTCTAAGTTCTTCGAAAACGCTATGTCCAGCGCCTCCAAAAAACTCAATCTTAGTTTCTTTTTTTCTCATTTTTTTCACCTCTATTCAATTATTAAAGAGCATTTCTATTCTACAATTAAAAATTAAAAAGTCAAATAATAACTATTCAGCATTATTAATAAAATCAATTATTTTATCTCTAAAATAAGAAGAGCCCCAGATATCGTTATGTCCTCTACCCTCAATAATAATATGTTCCTTTTTTTCAGTTGAAATTTTTTCAAATAATCTTTGAGAAAATTTAAGAGGTATAACTTCATCATTTTCTCCATGTAAAATAATTATTTTACCTTTAAATTCTTGCAGCCATTTTACATTGTCATAGTTTTCTTTAAATAAAACCGACATCGGAAAAATAGGAAGTTTAGAGCGGGCAACATCTTCAAGGCTTGAAAAAGACCCAACAAAAATTAGAGAATCAACCTTACCTATAGAAGCATGATAACTTCCAACGCCTGATCCTATGCTCTCACCATAAATTATTATTTTCTCGAAACCCTTATCCTCAAGATACTTATTCATATTCCTAGCGTCCTGTAATAGAAGATCTTTTGAAGGCTTTTTGTTATCATTAGAATAGCCTGCATATTCTACAAAAATAATAGAAACCCCAGTTTCTTCAAAATAGGGTTTTAAAATACTTCGATCACAGGCCGATCCTGCATTACCATGATAATAGACAAGAACACTATTTAAAGATCTTTCCTTGTAATAAAATCTTGTCCCCTGAAAATTAACCTTCTCATATTCAGAGAACCCCTCACAATTTTTAAAATCTTGATTATTGGGATAATAAATCATTGATTTTTGAGAAAAAAATAAAAGCAGACCAAATAAACAATAAACAACTAAAATCTCTTTTAAAAGAAAACTAATGTTCTTTAATATCATTTTCAGTTAATTTTTAAAAAGATTAAAAAATTTTCAAAATTTAATTTTCTTCTTTAGAGATAAGATTTTCTAAGGCCTCAACTATCTTTTTTTTATCCTCTTCTGAAGCTTTACTTTTCTCAACCTTTTTAATAATTTTTTTTAGTTCTTTATTAATATCTTTGCTTTCTTTGCCCTCTTTTTTTCTTAATCCTTCTAAGTTCATTTTTTTTATTTATTTTTTATTAATAGAGTTATTATAACACAATTAATGTTTTTTTGAATCTAATAAAAAACCCTCCTAAAAAGGAGGGTCTTCAAAATTAATTAATTAAAGAAACGTTTCAATGTCCGCATTCATGTACAATTCTTGAAGAAGGTTTTCAATTATAAAAGACAGCTTTTGTTGAATAAGAGTGTATTCTATTTCTGACCTTATCTCTTCAAGACCAGGAGTTTCTTCTCCCTCTTCAGCAAAAATCCCCTTGTTTTCTTCATAAAAAATTTCTATTTCTTCATCGCTTATTGTAATATCTTCTTGCTCTTGAATATGATTAACATAAGCTTCTAAAATAGCCTGCTCTCTAATGTCATTTTTTAATTCTTCTTCTGTAATATTATTTAATTTTAGAACTTCATCTAACTCTTCCTGAGAGCTAAATTGTTCAACAATTTGATTGTATTGATCATTTATTCCTTCCTCATCAGCAGTAATTCCTCTATTTTTAGCATCTTGAAAAACAAGCTTATTTCTAATCATCTGATCAAGAACCTCTTGTTCTGAAAGATCTTCTCCTGCCCATCCAAGCTGTTTCTCAAATTCACTTCTAGAAATTGATTCCCCATTTACAGTAGCAACGACATCTCCTTGAGTTTCTTCTTCAACTATTAAATCTTCCCCAAAGAAAGAGCTATTATAAATAAAAAATCCCAATCCAACCACTAAAAGAGTAATTAGCCCAATAATTAAAGGAGTATAAGATTTTTTTGTTTTTGGTTTAATTTCTTCTTGATCTTTATCGGGTTTTTTATACTCTCCCTGATTGTCTTTATTCCCCTCTT
>CAZJSP010000031.1:0-5039 GCA_964548875.1 uncultured Candidatus Saccharibacteria bacterium
TTTACCTTTATATAGAATTAAAAAAACAATCAAAGGTGCAGCATACAATGCTCCACCCCAAACAAAATAATTCATGTATTCCTGAATTACTCCTGTTAAATTCATCCATTCACCCACATTATATAATTCCCATGGTTGACGAATTAAAAAGTGAAGAAAATATTCATGAATAAGTTTTGGAACAATTAAAAAAGAAAGCATTATTATTTTCTGTAAACGATTAAGAAAGATCTTTTCTCTTTTATTTAGTAGAAATAAAACCAAACACCAAATAACAAAGTTTTCAAAAACATTTGGAAAAATAAATAGAAAAGCTCGCCACTGTGTTAACCAATATAGGGCCATACCAATTAATCTATAAAAAAATAACCCTATTGCTATTTTTCTTGCCCAATTCTCTTTCCAAAACCAAACAACCCAAAGTGCAAATAACCAATAATATAAATCTAATGCTTTGTCCCAAGATTGATAAGTCATCATGTCTTGGTCAGTTACCACATTAATAAACTTCCAGTCATACATATCCACAACATTAGAAGATAAAAGTCCCCATAACGGCCAACGCAAAATAAAAAAAGGTACAATCAGCCGAATAGCTGTTACATACCAGGGAATAATATTCATATTCTTATTATAATATTAATCATAATTATGGACCACCCCTAATATAATTAATTTAATAAAAAATTAATTTCTTTTCTTATAACTAAAACCCAAATCAATTGAAAAAGAAAACACAAAATAAAAAAGAATAAAAATCCCGAAAAACAAATAAGCTAACTCAAAATTATAATCATTTACCAAGAAACCAAATAGCAGTTGGTAGGGCAAAACATTCATTACAAAACTATTTAAAGAGGAAATAGTTGCTCTCTGGTAAGACTCTATTTCTCTTTGAATAATTCCTTCTTTTAAAACTTTACAGAATTCAAGCACAATACCTAAGAATAAAATTCCAAATGCAGAAAAAATTCCTTTAAAGAAATAAGCCATTAACAAAAAAATACTAGTCAAAACCACCGATAAATTCATTAAAGACCAAGCCTTATCCTTAAATTTATAAGCAAAACTGCTTATTAAACTCTGCAAAAAACAAAAACTACCAATCAACAAGCCAATAGTCCCCCTAGAAAAAGACAAATAACCTAAATAAACATCAACAAATTCGTCTAAGCTTCCCAACAAGGCCAACAACAAAGCAGTATAGACCATAATCTTTAATAGTTTTTTATCATCAGCAACTTTTCTAAAGGCTCTTTTAAGGAAAAACCAATATTCGCTTTCCTTGGTTTTTTTAAATGTTTCTACTTCTGGCCAAAAGAAAGCAATAAACGAGACCATTAATACGGAAATTGAAGATAAAACTAAAGCAAATTCATAAGATATCTCACTTAGAAAACCCCCTAAAAGAATAGCTAAACCAATACCAAAAATTCTCAAAGCATTGCCTTTCCCCCACACTCTTTCAAACTTATCCTCTTCTCCTTTTTCTTTTAAAAAATCATAAACATAGGCCTGAAGAGTACCTGAAGATAAAACCTCACCCAAAGTTCTCAACAAAAAAGCAACTAAGAATAAATTAAAACTATAACTAAATACTAAGACCAAATAACAAGCAGAAAAAAACAAACCAGATAAAATTAACATTTTTCTTCTGCTCCAATGATCAGCTACAATCCCACTAGGAACTTCTAACAATAAAGTTAAAGACTGACCATAAAAAAAGAAGAAGGCCTATTTGTAAGAAATTAAGCCCCCTATTTAAAATAAAAAGCTTTTCTACAGCATAAATAAAAATTAAATCAAAGAAAAACTGAAAAAGATAAAAAAGATTAGTAAATTTTTTAGTGGTCATTCAATTATTATAGCAGTTAGCAATAGAAACTAAAAAGATCAAGATAATAAATCATATTAAAATCTACCTCGAATACCATCAGAACCCTTACGAATTAGGACTTTTCAATAGTTCTAAAAAAATAAAAAATCTTAAAAATAAGAATGAAAGATGAAAAAATTCTTTTTATTCCCTTATCTTATAGCCATAACAACATTCCGCTTGCTCCCCAGCTCTGACGTTATCAGAAGCTTGTAAAATGAAAGCCACATAATAACTCTTGAAAAACAATTAAAAGAAATAAATAATTCTATTATCGATAGAGCTGTTTCTGAAAACATTACTAATGAAAAGAAGAAAAAATTAAAAAAACTAACCAATTCCTGATTTTAAAAAACAAACTTTATTCCTCCAAAATTAAATTTCTTTTCTCCTTAACTCCCCTATCCTTACAGTAATGCCAATATACATCCCAATAAGCCATACCCAGTCTCTCGCCCTCAATCTTTAGCTGTTCTAAAAGATTGTCTATCGCTTTGGGCGACCCCTCAATTTCTAAATAGTCACCGAAACAAAACTCGTCTAACAATACATATGTTGCCTCTTGGCCTGGTTTTCTAAAACAGTGCCTTCTTTTTTCAAGAATCCTTTGATCGGACAATCCCAATAAAGATAGGGCTTTCGCAACTTTCTTAGCATCTTCGACCCTTATCTCACACTCTTCTCTTTCAAATAAGCCTTTCTCTGGGTCTTTGAACCTGCTCTTAACAGTAAAAGTATGTTCAGTTCTGTCCGAATGAATTGTTGTTCTTGTTCTTGGATATATTCCTGCTCTTGAAAACAACTTATCAGATCGCCAACAACGGTAAGTTTTTTGCCTAATTACTTCTTTCTCTTTATATCCCAATCCATTCAGCTTTTTTATCAGTTGGCTTTTGTTTTTTATTCTAATTTTTACCTCTTGCTCTCGCATAATTTTAATTAGTTAATTCTTCTAATTCTTTTTTTTTGCCTGTCTTCTTTATTTTTAAATTTTTACCTTTTATTGTCAAAAATAAAAAGCCTGACAAGTCAGACTTTTCCACCATCCTGCTCCCCAGCTCTGACGTTGTTCGAACTTTGCAAAACGAAGGATTTAGAATAACCCTTAAACAACAATTAAAAGAAATTAATAGCTTTAGCGTAAAAACATAAGAAATTAATAATTATTATAGGCTTTATATTTTTAATTTTTAAAAACCTTTTTGCAATTGCCCTTCTATTTGTTGAATAACCACCTCTTCTTGGCCAGATGGGTTTTTAATTTCCTTTAAATAGTCGATTATTTTTCCAGCTTTTAAAACAATTCGAAACTTAGTAAGCCAAGAATCAAAAGAAATACTATTCCAAAGATTAAAAATTAAACCAATTCTTTCCTTAATCATTATTGGAGTTCTGGATTCAATATCAACCCATGAAGGACCTCTTACTTTTTGACTATCAATTGAGGTCATTTGGTTCGCAAAATCATAAATATCATTAAAATTTAAAGTAACAGTAAAATCTAAATCATCTACTGAATTATCTGATATTTCGAAAATTATGTCTTTATCAATTTTAATATATCTTTTTAAAAATTGACCTTCATTATCATTCAAAACCACTGCAAAATCTAAAGAATTTCCAAAACCGCTAACAAGCTTGCTAATAATTTCCATTACTTCTTTTTTCCCCTTGATTTCCTCTTTTTCAGTTTCTGATGGCCCAAAAGTACTTTTCTGAGAAAGCTTTTTTTGAATATCTTTTTTCATTTCTTCTTTACTTGGCATCAATTTGTACTTATAAAGAGTGCTCCAGGTTCTAAAACCCTCTCCAGTAGAAATTTCTTCCTCCCAAATATGAAATTCTTTATTCCCGTTTTGATAATCTATTTCAATTTTTTGAAATTCTTCAGGCCAGAAATTATAACCTTTACACTTTAATAATCCTGAAACTCTTTTTTCATTTCTAATTAAAAAATTCATTAACCTTGTAAAGCCACCAACTTTATCTCCTTCTCCGTTATCTTCTAAAAAAGAGACATACCAATCAAAAAATTCCTTGTTTATTGAATTTTGAAGCTTCTTTCTAAAATTTAAAGCTGAATCATATCCAAAACATTTCTCCCCTTGAAATTCTGAATTTAAACGGGAACTTAATTCACTCACAAAATTAGAAAATTCTCCGTTTTGCCCTTGATGATCAACAGAAAAATAATTAGCCTCTTTTTCTTCTGAGCAGGTAAGCGTAAAAACTATTTCACTTTTGTAAGAACTGCAAACTTCTTCACAATTTTCTTCATACCAACACCTATCTAAACAACTATCGTAGCTTTCTTCTAAAATGGTATTTTTAAATATTCTTTCCTTTGAGCGAGGCTGAATAAGATAATAGCCCCCCTTAAGATAATCAGGGAGTTCTTCTTTTTCAATTTCCTCCATTGATTTAGCTTGCTCTATACATCTCTCATATCGGTCCATTGGTTTTTTAATCTCAAATAATTGTTCGGCCAGCTTATTAAAATTAGTATTTTCTTTTTTTAATTCTTTCTTTAAATTTTCTTGAAAATTTTTAATTTCTTCAGGCCACTCATCTTCTAGATAAGATTCAGTGAATAATCTCCCGCCCATAGAATATCCAAAATTATAATAACCCTCTTTAACTTCATAGGTTCCTAAATAAATATCAATATCATGAGTCTGAATTCTGTAACCATATCTACCCTTGTACTTATTTAAAGAGCTAAAATCTTGCCAACCAATAATATTGTTTCTTCTTAAGTATTGATCATTTTCTTCTTTATAATATTCAAGGAGAACAGCCATTTGAGAAGCAGATATTTCCCCTCGATCATACCTCTGAGCTACATTTTCAAATTTTTGAAAAAAATAATTAAAAGTTGAAGCACCAGCTGAAACTGGAACAACAAAAATTAAAAAAATAAAAATTATAGTTAAAAGTTTTTTAGAAGACATATTTCTTTAAATTAAAAAATATTTATTATATTAAGTATATCACCTCAGCAATAAAAACAAAAAAATATTTAAAACCAGCACTTAGTTTGTTACACTTTATATATAAATTAAAAAATATTAAAATATAATTATGAAAAAAGAAAAAGTAGTAATTTGCGCTAGCGCTTCCTTAGAAAAAGAAATATTAAATTATAAGAAAAAATTAAATGATT
>CAZJSP010000032.1:0-4998 GCA_964548875.1 uncultured Candidatus Saccharibacteria bacterium
AAATAAAATAAAAAAAATTGTAGAGGGTTCTTATGACTTAGTTGTAGCTTTGTGTTGGGAGATATCTATTCTTTCAACAAGAATAGTAAAAACAGCTCGTCTTTTATCGGAAATAGATGAAAGCAATTTCAATTTTATAGAGATAAAAGAGATGGCTGAAAAACTAGAGGAAAATTTATTTGAAGAATAATAAATGTGAAAATACTTGACTTTTTTTTATAAGTTTGTATAATATGGAAAGTACTTAATAGGTGAAATAATTGAAAGACAAAAAATTAGAACCTAAGAAAGAAGAGTCATTCTTAAGTGAACTCCGCAAGCTAGGGGTTATCACTGAGGAAGATGAAGAAGTGGAAACTCAAGATAACGAAGAAGGGTCATTCTTAAGTGAACTCGGAGATCTAGGGGTTATCACTGAAGAAGATAAACCTAAACCTAAAACTAAGGCTAAGGCTAAGGCTAAGTCTAAGGATAAGGATAAGGATAAGGATAAGGATAAGGATAAGGATAAGGCTAAGGCTAAGAATAAAGATCAAAATCAAGTTCTTAGTGTCTTTTTAAAGTTAGGCTTAACCAAAGAAGATCTAACTCCCGAAGGACTTATAAAGCTTATTTCTTGTTATGAAGACAGAAAAGTAGAATCCAAGAAAGAGGCTTCAAGAATCTTTGACACCCTAAAATTGGCTTATGATTTGGAGTCGGATGAAGAATGAGATTCAGAAGAAATAATGAAGAGGTTTCTGAGGAAGACATATTGACATCTCTTACAGAGATGTCGTCGTCGCCAGAAACAGAAACACTAGAAGAAGATTTAACCTTAGAATTTTTGAATAAAATGATTCAAGAATATCGAGAAAAAAGATATATCTATGAATCTTTAGAGCCCGTTGACGAAAAGGCTCTAGCTGAGGTGTATAAGAGAGCGCTTGAATCATCTACACCAACAAGTTGTCTTGAAGAGGGGCTTTATGAATTATTCGCTGATGACAAAAATAAGTGGATAATAGAAGAAGTAGTAAAGCGCCAGAGCTCAGGCTTTATAAGCCCGACAGACTTTCAAATAATAATAGATTCTTTTAACGAATTATTAGATGGCGTTAAAAGCGATCATGTTCGAAAGCTTATAAAGCTTAGGGAAATGATTAAAATCTTCAACAAAAAAAATGGCACGGATTTCCCCTTGCCAAGCATGCCTTCCACTTCTTAAATTTTTTAGTGCAAATTGCACAGCGCTTGACAATAAAAATTGTTAGCGCTTTTTTTATTTAAGATAACTTTTATGTTTCTTTTTCTATTTCTTTCAAAGCCTCCTTTGTTAAAGTTTCTGTAGTCTTTTTAATTTTATCTTGTGAAGAAGCAAGCTCGTTATATTTTTCTTTTAATTCTATAATTGCTTGATGTAATTCTTTTTCCTCGGTTTGTGAATTTGATTTTAATCTTTCGATTCTTTGAATCTCATTATTAACTTCTTCAGTGAACTCATTGTATTCGTGGATAGCTTTTCGATAGCTTTCTCCCGCTTCTTCTTTTAGACTTGCCATAAATTCATAATCAGGCACAATTTTTCTTTTTATTTCTTTCTTTTTATTTTTTATTTCTTCGAAAATATTTTCTGTAACGGGATCTTCTATTTTGTCAATTTTAATTTCTTCTATTGACGGGATGCCTTGATTTCCTAAGCTAGGCAACTGTCCTTTGTTAATCATTTCTATGGATTGATTTATTTCTTCTTGTGTTTTTATCATATTTCTTAATTGAGATTTTTCCTTTTTTAACAATAGTTCCATTTCTTTATTTCCAGGTTGACTTTTAAGCATAGAAGATATTATTTTTATTTCTTCTATTACACTATTGAAATCCTCTTTTTCTATTTTTTTATTATTTTTAATAACATCTCGTGCAAAATATGCTAAGGGTGAAGAAGGATTTATAGATTTTAATTCTTCTATTTTTTCTTCAGGTAAGCCTTTTTTCAAATTAATAATTGCTTTTTTAGCTTTTGTTTTTATAAAACTTGTTATGTCAATTTGTTCTTTCTCCCCCCCAATTGTTTTAATCTGTTTTTCTAAAGACTCCTTTTCTTCGTGAAAAGGATGATTTGTATTATTATTTAATTCATTAAGAAAAATTTTTGAAACTTCTTCTATTTCTTCCTCTTTTATTTCCATTCCTGCTGGGACTTCAATCCTATTAGGATCTACTTTCTTTTTTAGTTCGTTTAATTTTACTTGTTGGTAAACCTTACTCATATTTACTTTGCCGTTTTTATCTCTTTTGTCTTTTCCTATCTCTGTTCTTGGTGCGTAGTCATATGTGATTCCATCCAAACTGGAAAGCAAAAGGGAGGCCAAGTTCCAATCTTCTTTAGCTAGTTTTTTATAGTCCCTATATCTTGTGTTGATACCAGCTGGACCCTTCATTATTTCTCGGGCCGTTTCTTCTCCGAATTTATCTCTAATTTTCTCCAGCCTTTGTTTATTAATACTTAACTTAGAAGCCAAAGAAGTAGCTTCTTCTTTGTTTCGTATCTCTCTTTTTGGGTCGCTTAAAATTAAGGTTTGAGTAGCGAGTTTTTCCATAGCTTCTTTATCATTAACTTTAGAGCCGAGAGATACTTTTAATTCATCATTGCTATCAATTTCTTTTTGTAATTCGGCGACTTTCTTAGGAATCTCTTGTTTAGCTTTTTCTGGGTTATCACTTAAAGCAATATATAATTCTTTTGACATTTCATCTATTCCTAATTCTTTATTAGTTATTTCTTTTGCTTCTTTTTGATATTTTTTAAAGAAATCTGGATTATTTTGCATAAAATATGGATTTTCCGCCCACTGCTTTATATCTTCCGCTAGATTGCCTCGAGTTTCTGGATCTATTTCCATATCATTCTTACCAGCTTCTCTTACAGCTGCCATTTTATCTTCTGGATCTTTCTTCATGTTAATCCAATTAGAGTAGTCTTTTTTATTCCAATGTTTAGAGTTTTTAGGTAGAACTTTAGAAGGATCAAATCCAGTACTTTTATAAATTGCTCCTTGCCCTTTTCTTGCTATAGCTGATCCTACTTTTGCTAGATTGCCACCTACTCCACCTTTAGCTGCCACGCTTCCTAGTTTGGTGGCTGTTGAACCTAAGGCTCCTCCGGCGGCGCCGACAATAGATCCAGCTCCTCCTGTTGCTGCTGCTACTACGGCCGTCTTAACTATTTTTTCTGATGTTTGAATAAATTTTTTAGCTGCTCCAGGTGCGTTTTTTGTACTAATCTTATAGCCCTTATATAAAATAACCAATGATGTAATTTGACCCATTAAAAAAGTAATAATATTAACAGGGTCAAAACTTTCGTTTATTTCTGTGAGATTGTCGCCGAGGGTGTCCAATGTTAGTCCATCTACCTCAAATTTTTCTAAGCCAGAATAGCCAATCATTCCTCGAGCAATATAAATGAAAAAAGCAAAAGGGATTCCTACTATTACCCATTTAATAAATTCTTCCCACCAATTTTTCCAAGAAAGAAGGCCAGGGAAGAATGATCCCGCTCTAGTATCTTTAAAAATATAAGAGAAAAAGGCTATTGGGGATAAAATAACTAAAATCCAAATCATTATAATTCTTAAGAAAAAGACTCCAGCAACCATTAAGTAGATCCAAGAAGCAGCGAATAAATATATAGTATAGAAAAAGAATTGAAGAATTAATTGTATTGCTGCATTTAAAAGTTCTTTAGGGGCAAGCTTAAGAGTATTTTCCACAAAAGCCACGATATTATCTATGCCTAAAGCGCTTAATAATCCTTCAACTACATCTTCTCCTCCAAAACCACTTAATTGTGATATGAAGGCTCTAGTGAAAATATTTGATACGTCTACTATAAAACCAACAATAACAGGAATAAAATTAATTATAATGGCCATTGCCAATATTTTAGGTAAAACCTTTTTTCCTTCATAGTCCTTAATTCTTAAAATTATAGCTAACCCTACAAAAGTTAAAATTAAGATAAAAAACATATTAACGAAACCTAAAGAAAAATTCCAACCCGCTCTGATTGGAGGGCTTAAGCTAGCGTTAGAGGGACTGACAGGCACTCTTATACTCCAGTTCATTATTAACCAGGCAAGACCTGTAACAACAACATAAAAAAACATTCCTAAAAAATAGGGAAAAGCGAAAAACTGTAAAAGCCATAAGGTGGCCATAGTAATAGGGAGATTCAATGGTAGACTTACCACTGTTTTTCCAATTTGCTTTAAGGTATTTTTAATTTCTTCCCAAGTGTCTTGAAGGTCAGCAGAAACACCTCTTGGAATTAAAAGAAAAATTAATAAGAAAAAAAGAAAGATTTCTTTTTTATATTTTAAAATTTTTTTAATTTTTTTATGAAGCCTAAAATTCATTGTCATATTATAACATAAAAATTAAAAAGGTAGCATTAAAAAACTTTCAGTAATACCTAAAAGCCTTAAAATTAAGCTAATTAGTGTCCAGGCAAAAAACATTAAGAAATAGCCCTGTCCAGCAGATTTCCAAATTTCTTTTAGGCTAATTGTTTTAATTGGTAGTCCAGCGGAGAAATAAGCAGTTATAGCGGAAAAAATTACCAATAAAATAAATACCACAACAGAAACTTTCCATAAGATAAAATCAACTAAATTATATAGGAAAATAGGGACGTGTCTTAATCCACAAGACTCTCTTTCGTTCCAAGGAGTATCGGGATGATTGTGATTTCTGTTACAAGGAACTAACCCCTTATTTTTTATTTCTAGAGATTCTTTTATTTCAAAATTCCAACTTGCTGTCTGAAAATTATCATCATCTTTTTCATATTCATCATATTGACAGCCTTGAGCTATGCAGGCGCTTAAAATAAGCTTATATTCCCCTAAACATTTTGTATTAGCTCTAGGCAGAATAGGAATTGAGATGTAATTATCATGAGTTACCCCCTCAGATATTATCTCTGCTCCTTCTGTTAATTCACATTCCTCAATAACT
>CAZJSP010000033.1:0-4806 GCA_964548875.1 uncultured Candidatus Saccharibacteria bacterium
AAAAAAGTTCAATTTTTAAAATATTAAAAATAAAAAACCTGACAAAATCAGGTTTCTATTTGCTCCCCAGCTCTGACGTTATTAGAACCCTGCAAAATGAGGGTTATATGATAACTTTAGAAAAACAATTAAAAGAAATTAAATTATTAGACAGCTAAGAATTTTAATAATTCTTGAAATATATAGATTTTTGCTCTTTTATGGCGTCCAGGCAACTCCCTAATAAGATTCTTTTTTTGAAAAAGATTAATTAATCTCACACACGTAGTTCGAGAAGCTTTAATTTCTTCTTTTAATCTTGGTAAAGTAAGTACTGGACTTATAAACAAGAATTCAAGACAGGGAATAACATAAGGAGATTTAGGTGCCTCTTTTTCTAATTCCTTTCTTTTCTTATCATAAAGATTATAAATTTTATTTACCAAACCTTGTGTGTGTTTAGACTGTTGCTTTACTGCCTCCAAGAAAAATTTAAGCCATTCCTCATATTGATAATTTTGATCAACTGCATTTAATTTTGCTAAATATAAATCACGATTTTTATCAAAAAAACCACTCAAATAAAGAATTGGTAAAGATAATTGACCTTCTAAAAGTAATAAAACTGGAATAAGTAGCCTTCCCATTCTCCCATTACCATCCTCAAAGGGATGAATTGCTTCAAACTGATAATGAAATAAACCAGCCTTAATTAAGGTATCATCTTCAGAATTTCTAACATAGTCTATTAGGTTTTCCATATACTCTGAAACCAAAAAAGGTTCAGGAGGAACATAAAGCGCTTTTTCGATTGGATCCCCTGCTTTCTCTGCAATAAAAACATCTTTATCTCGAAAACTTCCTATCTTTCCTCGATGACGCACTCCTTTTAATAAAATACCATGTAAAGATTTTATAAAATGTAAACTGAATTCACGCCCATTTTTTAAATCTTCTAATGCTGACAACATCGCCTTACGATAATTTGCCACCTCAAGAGTGTCTTTTTTTCTTTCTTTTCCTGTAGCTTCAAAAATAAAAACATCGGAAGCATCACTATAAGTTCCTTCAATTCGAGAACTAGCTGTCGCTTCCTTCGTAGTAAGAGGGGCTATTAAAAGAATTGGGTTTTGAAGATTTCTTTGAGAACCTTCTAAAACCCCAAGAGAATGATAAGCCTCAGCAAAAACTTTAATAAATTTACTATTATCTATTTTTACTGGTAATTTTTTAGGATGTTTATATTTAGTCATTACCTCTATTATAATGAAGTATGCCAGAAAAACAAGTTTCTGATACACTTCCTATTCAAATATACCATAAGTGATACGCTTCAATAAAAATATTCTTTCGATTCAAAGCTTTTAAGGAGGGTCAAAAAAACCTGAAATAAAATCAGGTTTCTATTTGCTCCGGCGGAAGGATTCGAACCTACAACCTAGTGCTTAACAGGCACCCGCTCTACCATTGAGCTACGCCGGAATAAATATAATATAATTCAATTTTAAAAGTAAATCAATAACCTTCTAATTTTTTCAAAGACTTATGCTCTCTAATCTTTTCTAAGGCTTTAGCTTGAATTTGACGAATTCTCTCCCTTGTTACTCCAAAAACCTGCCCCACCTCCTCTAGTGTATGAGTTACTCCATCTTCTAAACCAAACCGCATAGATAATATTTTTTGTTCTCTGTCAGTTAAATCTGCTAATATTTCTTTTAATCTTTCTTTTAACAAGACTCTAGCTGCCTCTTTAGAAGGAGAAATAGTTTTTTCATCTTCAATAAACTCAACTAAAAGAGAGGCATCAGAATCATCATCTCCAACAGGAGTTTCTAAAGAAATTACTCTTTGATAGATCTTATTCAAATGATGGACCTTTTCAACCTGTATCCCCATTTCAGCTGCAATTTCTTCAGCTAAAGGCTCTCTTCCTAAATCTTTTAATAATTTTTTCTTTACCTTGTTGTACTTAGAAAGAGTCTCTACCATATGAACTGGGATCCTAATTGTTCTAGCTTGATCAGCTAAAGCTCTGCTAACAGCCTGTCTAATCCACCAGGTTGCATAGGTAGAAAACTTGTAGCCTCTTCTCCAATCAAATTTTTCAACTGCCCTAAACAATCCTAAATTCCCCTCTTGGATTAAATCAAGAAAAGTTAAGTTGGGAGATCTTCCAATGTAACGTTTAGCAATTGAAACAACCAGTCTTAAATTAGCTCTCGCTAATTTTTTCTTTGCCTCCTTATCTCCCTTTTCAATTTTTCTAGCTAACTCTTTTTCTTCCTCAGCAGTTAAAAAATCATATCTTCCTATCTCCTTTAAATACATTTGAACAGCGTCAACATATCTGGGTTCAATCTTCTTTTTTTTATCTTTAGTAGAAAGAAACTCTTTTCTTTCTTCAACCTTAATGCCTTTCTTTTCTAGTCGATCATAAAATTCTTCTAAACCTTTAATGTCTTTTTCTAGATTAGGGAAGGTAGATAATATTTCAGCAGTAGTAACAAAACCCCTTTGTTCTCCTTTTTTAACTAATTTTTTAATTCTTTTGGGAGTAAAAACATTATCCTGGCTAGATTTATTTTTTCTTTTCCTCTTTTTCTTCTTTCGAGCTCTCTTCTTTCCCCCCCCCTCCTTTAATTCAAGACCTATTTTTTTTAATTCTTTTTCAATCTTTTTTAAACGAGCTGGACCTATTCCCTCTATTTCAGAAAGAGTCTCTTTTCTTCTTCTTAGTAGTCCGGCTACCGTTTTAATTCTATTATTAGCTAAAATATTAACCGTCTTGGTAGGTAAACCAAGATTTTCAATTTCTATTTTTTTAGCTTTTTTTCGAGATATTTTTTTAGCCGTCATAATTTTTATTGTTTGTTAATTGACGATATTTTTTAAGAAGTTTTTTTATTTTTTCTTTATCTTTTTTCATTTCAGCTTTTCTAAGCTGATTAGAAATTCGACAAAGCTTGTCTTTCATACAGTTTTTCTTAATTTCATTTAAACAAAATTTGATGTCAGAGACAAGGTCATCATCTTCAATGTCCTCAATTTCTGATTTAAAAGAAAGATAAGAATAAAAATCTTTTAATTCTTGAGGTAGCTTTATTTTCTCTTCTAAATAGTCCATTATTTTGTTAGCTTTCAAAGATAAAAATTCTTCATCTTCTGCTTTTATTAACTTCTTTTTCTTGGGATCTTTACAAATTAAAATTAAAAGCCTTTCTTCTAAAATATCTTTTCTGCTTTTTTTAGCTTTTTCCTCACCAGCATCCTCCTTATCTCTCACCCCGCTCTCTAATTTAACTTTTTCTAGTTCCTCTTGAACCACCTCTTCTCTTACCCCTAATCTTATAGCTAATTTCTGAACCCAAGAAAATTGTTCTATCTTGTTTTCAATTCTTTTAATAATTGGCAAAAGATAATTAGATATTTTTTTTCTCCCTTCTGGTTCTTTTTTATCAAATCGAGAAAAAGCATCTTCAAAATAAAAATCAAAAATGGAAAGAGCCCCACTAATCATTTTGCGAAATTCCTTTGGACTTTTAGACATAATATCGGCCGGATCCTTTCCTTTTGGCAACTGAATAATTTTTAAACTAAAACTTTGGGTTTGAGCTAAATCAATAGCTCTTTTAGTGGCTGCCTCTCCAGCAAAATCCATATCAAAAGCTAAATATAAATTATCGGTATATCTCTTTAAAATATTGAGTTGAGCAGAGGTTAAGGCTGTACCAGAGGTAGAAACAACATTATTTATTCCTGCCTGATGAGCTAGAATTACGTCAACATACCCTTCAACCAAAATAACAAAATCCTTTTTCCTAATTCCTATTTTTGCCTTTTCTAAACCATAAAGAGTTCTACTTTTATCATAAATTAAGGTATTGGAAATATTTAAATATTTGGCTGTTTTAGCTTCTTTTTTTAAAACTCTTCCTCCAAAACCAATTACTTGAGACTGGGTATTAAAAATTGGAAACATAATTCTTCCTCTAAAACGATCATAATGTTTTCCTTTTTCACTTTGAACAGCTAGCCCTGCTTTTCTAATTTCTTTTTTAGTATACCCCTTAGAAATCAAAAAATCAGACAATCCTTGCCAAGATTCAGGAGCCCATCCTAATCTTTTTTCTTTAATTGACTTTTCAGTAATAGTTCGATTCAAAAGATACTCTTTCGCTTTTTTCCCTTGCCCCCCCTTGCCTAATTGCTGTTTAAAAAACTTAGTAGTTAATTCACAAATCTGATAGCATTTTTCTTTCTCAGTTTTTAACTCTGGCTTGACTGGTTTTAACTCTACGCCTGCTCTTTTAGCTAAAACAACTAAAGAATCTCTAAACTCTACCCCCTCTATTTTCATAATAAAGTCAAACATACTTCCTCCTTCTCCGCAACCAAAACAATGCCACATTTGTCGAGAAGGAGAAACAAAAAAAGAAGGAGTTTTTTCAGCATGAAAAGGACAGAGAGCCCTATAGTTTTTCCCTGCTTTTTTTAACTGAACATAGTCTTTAATAACATCGACTATATCAAGCCTTGTTTTGATTTCTTCAATAGGAGATGACATTTATTCTTTATCTTTAGAAATAATTTTTACGTCTCTATTGGGAATAATATGTATTTTACCATCTTCAGATTCTAAAACTGTGGTTCTAGGATTTAAATCTTTAACTATTCCTTGTAAACCAGCTATTTTCACACTGTCTCCAATCCTGTACTGATCTTCTAGAATAATGAAAAACCCTTTAATAAAGTCTTCAGCTATTCCGCGAACAGCAAAACCAAAAGCTAAAGAAAAAGCACCTAAACTAGCCAATAAAGGAGTGGTAT
>CAZJSP010000034.1:0-847 GCA_964548875.1 uncultured Candidatus Saccharibacteria bacterium
GGAAATAATAATTTTATTGTCTATATGTTTATTTTCTAAGTTTAGTTCTTATTATCCTCAAAGCTGCAAAAATAACAAAAATAACTCCGGACCAAACATGAACATCATTAATAATAGAATATTTTGGATAAGATCCCCTTAAATAAGCTACAAACAAAGGAATAGAAGTGGCTGAAACTACAAGAAAACTCAAAATACACAAAATTTTAATTGTTTTAGATGCTTCTCTATTCATATTATTATTTAATTGGTTTAACCTTTTGGTCTGTCTTGAACTCCAAGAATAACTAAATCCTCTGTTGCTTTTATACCCCTTATCTCGTCTTTCTTCATGTGGATACTTTGATTTTTTGTTAAAGTAGACTCTCCGTTAATGTCAGTAAAAACTCCTTTACCTTCAAGAACAGTTAAAAGCACTCCGTAATCTTCAGGATGAGGTGGTAATTCTACGCCAGATTTTAAACAAATTAAGGCAGCGTGAAAACCCTTGGCATTCAAAAAATGCCTTTTAATAGGCTTTTCGTCAGAAAAAACAATTTTCTCGTTTAGATTATAAGTTTTCATAATCTTAATTTATTTTAATCTCCTTAATTATAAACTAAAAAATAGATTCAACAAGTCTTTAACTTATAAAATAAGAAAAGCAAAGTGTATATTTAAAAAAGATTGATTAGAATAAAGTATAGTATAAAGAAAATTAATCTTTTAATTTTTTCATATATAGTAAAAATTCAAAAAGACCTTCAAACTTCGCCCCGCAATGGGTGAAATCAGGCACATGTTTAGAACTATTAATTGGAATAATATCAAGCAAGAAATTAGTAATTTTCAGCTTTAATTATATAAA
>CAZJSP010000034.1:857-4142 GCA_964548875.1 uncultured Candidatus Saccharibacteria bacterium
AAAGCTAATGGGTCGGGGGTTATTTTAAAGCTAAAATGGGACAAATGGGACAGTACTTTAAGCTTATTTGTTTTTGACAAGAGAAAGAGATAGTGGGAAAATAGAAATTTCAAATCAGGACAAATCTTTGCCTTTCCGACTTAAACAATCTATAATTACAATATGAAAGAAAAAGACAAAAAACAATTTAAAAAATTATCTAAACAATTACAAAAAGAGATTTTTCAAAACAAAAAAGAAAAGGGTTTTAATGTTGATAATATTCCTCTTGAATTTTGTTTGACTTCTGGTGAGCTAGCAGAGTCATTTGATGCTTGGAGAAAGAAGAAAGATGATTTAGGAGAAGAATTAGCTGATACTACTATTTATCTTTTCGGACTAGCTTCAATGTTAGATATTGAATTAGGAGAAGAAGTAGTAAAAAAGATAAAGAAGAACAAGAAAAGAGAATATTATTCTCAGAAAGGAGCCTTAATCAAAAAGAAGAAATCCTGATTTTTCTTTAAGGTATCTTAAACTTCATTAGTTTTGAAAAAATCTGTTCAGGACTATTTTTTTGTGTATTAATCTTGATTACAGGCAAATATTGTTTTACAAACTTGACCGTCGCACTATAGTTTCTTTCTAACTCTGCATAGTTTTCTTCTAAAATCTTAATATCAGATTTTTCCACTCTTTTTAATAAGACTTTAAGAGGAGCGTGCAAATATATCAAGATGGTGTTTTGTTTTTTTAATTTTTGTAATAAAGAAATAAACTGTCTTTTACTAAGGCGATTTTTACTTCTTAAGGCTGGTCCGTATACTCTTTCAGATAAAAACATTCTATCAAAAACAAACCTCTTTTGAATACAAGAATATTTATCAATAATATCTTTGTAGAAGACGAAAAGGTCTTCAACTTGAGGGTTATATTGAAAACTAACTTTTTTGAATCCAACCTTTGTTAAAGTGTCCGCAATAGTGGTCTTTCCGGTTCCATCTAGGCCTTCAAATATTACATTTTTTACCCCTCCCAATTTTGATTTGTTATCCTTATTTTTTTGAGAAACTAAATTTTTAGTTAAGGAGCTATTTTGAAGAGGAGTTCCTGCAGGATTATTTTTACTAGAGTAAAGCCTCTTATAATAAATTAATACTAGATGAGCCCACCATGTCAGGGGTTTTTTTGCAGGGAAGGTTAAAGACTTGTACCCTTTCTCGAAAGCTATTTTTCTACAGTCTACAGAACTGGTTAGAGCTTCTAATTGTCTTCTAATAACTTCGTGTCCGAAAGAAGAATTAGGTGCCGGTAAGCCTATGGCGGGGGACAGTAAGTTTAACATCCCGCTATCTACTGGCATAACTCCACAGTAGTAGCCACGAACATATAGTACACAACATTGGGCAATTTTGTAAGATGCTCCGAAAACTTTTTCTTGAATTAAATCAATGAATTTGTCCTTTTCTAGATCGTAGATGTTAATTTCCTCTTTTTCAATATAGTTGATAAATTTTATTAGAGAGTGCCAAAACTTAACCCGCATGTTAGTAAGACCTAAAGGTTTTATCAAAGATCTGAATTCTTTTTCGGGCATTGAGATTAATCTATTAAAACCTCTAGAATTTAAAATACCCACTACTTCTTGAAAGCTTTTTATCATTCTATAGCTCACTCTTGCACTAAGACCAGCTATTAACATTCTTAACTTCCAATCTTCAATAGTTAAAGGCCACCATAAATTATTGTCATGGTTTTTTAAAACTTCTTTTCTAACATCTTCTTGCGAAGCACACACTTTAAGAATATTACTATATTCCTTTGGGGATATTGTTATTGCCATTAAGTTATTTTAGAAGTAGAATTTGATATATAAAAATTTAATGCCTTACTAAATTTGGAATTTAAATATTCTTTCATTGTTTCTGAGGATAGTTCTTTAGAATTGCCAATAGCGAAAACTAAAATTTTATTCTTTTTATTAAGATACCCCTGATTTCTTTTAGTTGGTACATAGTAGAAGTTCTCTTCAGAATATACTTCTCTCATTACCTTTTCAGCTACAAAATGTTGTTCCTTCCTTTTTCTTTTCTTGTTTCTTGCCATTCTTGTTTTAAAATCGCAATGTATTGAAATAATTAATGTATTTTTAACATGAATGTTTTTATTTGAATTTAATATGATTTCGAAGCAATGATTGTAAACTTGATGCTTTTTAAGTCCTAAGGTAGATAAGTACATTGTATCAATTCCTCTTGCAAACTCAAAAATGTAGAAATTTTTAGAATCTATCTTTTTTGCTACTGAAACAATTGCTTTATCCCAAATCTTTGGGTCTTCAATATCGAAACCTCCAGAAGGTAATAACTTAATACTTTTCTCTTTTTGTTTTTTATCTGAAACTTGAAATCTTTTTAATTCAGTAAGATCGTTTATTATATTGTAGAAGGGTAGTCTTTCTTTAATAATTCTAGCCAAAGTAGTCTTCCCAGCGGAAGCACTACCTACTATGAATATAATTTTGGGTAGCCTATCTTTATAATAGCTCATATTTGGTTAAAAATATTAGATAGTTTTTTCTCTCTTTTTTGATATATAGCTGATAGCCTATTAAAATATTCATTCAATAAAGACCTTTTATCCGCAAGATGGGATACTCCAAACCCTTGCACAGAAAGAGTTGCAACAGAAACTCCTGTAGCTAAGGCTTCGCTGAGCAAAGTAGACGGCGAGTTATAAGTCCCCAAAAAGCCTCCTATGAACGCGTCTCCTGCTCCAGTAGTAGAAATAACTTTGCTCTCGAGATTAATACCCGAGAAAGAAAGACTGTCTTGACACCTTTTTATTAGAAATCCATCTTTTCCTTGAGTTATAAATATGATAACTTTGGGAAAACTCGATTCTATCTGATTCCCTAAGGCCCTATTTATCATCTCATACTCGGAATTATTCATAAAAAGCATATTAGTGTAACCAAGACACTTCTTTATCTCTTCTATTTTTTCTTTTAGGCTCGAAAACATTACATCAATCGAAAGAGTAGAGAATTTAAAATTTTTTAAAAAAGAGGAAGGATTTTTTAAGGGTTTTCTGCAAGAAATATGAATATGCTTAGCTTTTTCTTTATTTTTAAGGTCAAGTCTTAACGGATGATTATTTTCAAAGATAATATTGTCTGTCTTTTCGTTTATCGCAAAAGTATTAGATCTTTTATCTATAATGTTTATTCGTTTTATATCTATACCCCTGTTTTTAATAAAAGATATAGGAAAATCATTCCCTACTACAGATTTAATCCCTATTTTA
>CAZJSP010000035.1:0-3145 GCA_964548875.1 uncultured Candidatus Saccharibacteria bacterium
AAACACAATTTTTTTCTTTTCCTCCACCTACTGAGATGTTTCACTTCGGTGGGTACGCACTCTTAAATAATAAGAGTAATTTGCTTTAAAGGCAAATTAGGTTTCCCCATTCGGAAATCCCCGGATCAAAGGTTGGTAAGCACCTCCCCGAGGCTTATCGCAGCCACCCCACGTCCTTCATCGCCTCAATCTCCCAAGGCATCCACCATTTGCCGTAATCCTTTTATTCTCCAAAATCTTATAAAACATGTGAATGTTGGTTTATTTGTTGTTGAAAAGACATTTTTCAACTCCTTATTTAACTGACAAAGTACAATCTAATCTTTCTTACTAAAAAAACTGCTTTTAAGAAGCAGTCTCTAGACATGAAAGTCTAACTGGCTTCTTAAGTTTTTCTTTTCTTAATATTTGCTTCCTTTTTCATCGTTGGTATTTTGATAAAATAAAAATGATTTGTCAAGAGAAAAACCCCACCATCTAAAAAATAAAAATAGATGAGTGGGGCTTTTAACTTTTTAGGATAATCTCCTTTTGAGCTTCTCAATCAAATCAGCAGCTGCATCTTTTCCTCCTAGACCAAAAGCAAGACCAAAAGCAATAGAAATCATTCCTACAAAACCTGTTACTAAGGTTTCAATAATTGTAGGGGTAATTCCTAATTGCAACAACATTGCTAAAACAGCAAAGGTGTAAATAGAGAATCTTACTACGGTTCCTAAGAATCCGGCATATCCAATATCCATTTTCTTAACACTGGCTTTGATAAGCTTTTCTGTAATATCAGCTAAAATTACAGCAACAATAAAGATAACTATTGCTACTAGTAAGTTTGGTAGCCAGGCAATAATTCTTGAAATAAAGCTTGCAAATTGAACAAACCCTAATATTTCTACGGAAGCAAACAAGAAAACAATTATTAGGATCCATTTACAAATTGCTCCTACAAACTCTGAAGGAGAAACTTTAATTTCAGCCTTTCGGAAAGCTTCTCTCCAACCAGCTTTTTCAAAAATTCTATCGAACTTTATTTTCTTGAGAATTTCTGCAACTAATTTACCTAGTCCAGCTGATAAAAACCAACCGATAACAAAAACAATTATTGCCCCAAAGACTTTAGGTAAAAACAGAAGAAAACTTTCCCAAGTGCTTAACAAAGCTCTCATTGTAATTTCTGACCAGTTTTCAACTACCATAATAAACAAAATTATTAATAATAATTAACCGACCTTTGAATTACTCATTCTCTAATTATAACATAATTCAAAAAAACAAAAAACAATTCTATAAAGAATTGTTTAATTTTTCTGGTGGACCGATGGGGACTCGAACCCCAGACCTCCACATTGCAAATGTGATGCTCTGCCAAGCTGAGCTATCGGCCCTACAATATGTGCGCGGGGGAGGAATCGAACCTCCGACCTCTGCTTTATCAGAGCAGCGTTCTAGCCGCTGAACTACCCGCGCTTACTTACTTTCACAAAACTTCCCTTAATTAAATTAGGAACTATTTTTTCAAAATCCTTTCCTTTAATCATAATTGAGTGTTTATGCCTTCCAGAATTCAGAATAATTCTTTTTTTATTCAATAGAGATCTATTAACAAAAGTTTCAATTTTAAACAAGTTTCCAAAAGGAACAACTGCCCCCATTTTCATCCCCTTCAACCTGTTCTTCATTAGTCTTTCAGATGCAAACTTAATTTTTTTAACTAATTTATTATCTTCTTTTTTTCTTTCTTTATTAATAATTTTTTTAATTTTTCTTTTATCTAAATCACGATTAGCGGGGATTAAAACCATTGCTATTTCTTTACTATTTAGCTTTAAAACTAAAGTTTTACCAATAATATTAAGTTTTTCCTTTAAAGTCTGGGCTTTATCATAAGCAGTAAAAACAGTCCTATGGTCGATAATCTCATAATTAACTCCTGATTTATCTAAAAAATTAGTAACTTTTTTTGGAATTGACATGATAAGTAATTCTACCAAAAACAAAAAGCCTGTAAAGAACAGGCCTCCTGTTTTATGAAAAGTTTGTCGGTTTATTAGAGTTGTCTCGGATCAATCTTAAAGGTTCATTGATCAAGACCTTCAAAGTTGAAAACCAAATTTAAGCTTTCAACTTTCGTCAACCATTCGAAATAAATGTTATGATTCACGGACAGCTTCCGCTACCCGTGCCTTGTTACGACTTAGCCCCTCTTACTGAACCCAGCTTAGGCCACATAAATGCAGACTTTGGCTGTTCCCAGCTCGCTTGGCTTGACGGGCGGTGAGTACAAGGTCCAGGGACACATTCATCGCCACATGGCTGATCGGCGATTACTAGCGATTCCAGCTTCATAAGGTCGAGTTTCAGACCTCAATCCGAACTAAGATTAGGTTTGATGAGATTAGCTCCGAATTAATTCTTTGCAACTCATTGTCCTAACCATTGTATCACGTGTGCAGCCCAGGACATCAAAGGGCCATGCAGATTTGGCGTCATCCTCTCCTTCCTCCGTATTATCTACGGCAGTCTTCCATGACACTTGAAACATAGAATAAGGGTTACGCAGGTTTCCCCATTTAAGGGAGCATCTCACGACACCTGCTGACGACAACCATGCAACACCTGGACTAGTGCCTTGTAGGCGGCTTTCTTTTCGGAAAGCTTTCACTAGTCTGTCAAGTCCTGGTAAGATTCCTCGCTTATTATCGAATTAAGCCACATGATCCACCGCTTGTGTGGACCCCCGTCTATTCCTTTGAGTTTTAGTCTTGCGACTGTACTTCCCAGGCGGGATACTTAACGCGTTAGCTTCGCCACTCGTAGGGTCGACACTACAAATAGCCAGTATCCATCGTTTACAGCATGGACTACAAGGGTATCTAATCCTTTTTGCTACCCATGCTTTCGTCTCTCAGCGTCAGGGACACCCCAGTTGACTGCCTTCGCTTTTGGTGTTCCACTCGATATCAACGGATTCCACCCCTACACCGAGTGTTCCGTCAACCTCTAGCGCCCTCTAGACTAACAGTTTCTAATGCTCTTCTTAGGTTGAGCCCAAGAGCTTTAACATTAGACTTATTAATCCGCCTACAGACCCTTTACGCCCAATAAATCCGGATAACGCTTGGGGATTTCGTTTTACCGCGGCTGCTGG
>CAZJSP010000036.1:0-2957 GCA_964548875.1 uncultured Candidatus Saccharibacteria bacterium
GTTCTTTATGATGTATCCGATCATGGTCAAGATTGATTTCTCGGAAGTTATTAAAGCGGGGAAATCACCGAAGCCGGTCGGGTTGACTTTATTTGTTAACTGGTTGATCAAGCCGTTTACGATGTATGGAATAGCGTTTTTATTTTTAGGAGTACTTTTTAAAGGTTTAATTGGAGCAGAGGCGGTAGATTTTGTCAAACTTCCTCCGGGTGCGGCGGATTGGGCTTTAGGTTCCATTCACGGAGCAGGGACAGTTGTTTTGCAGAACGGAATAAGAATGCTTCAGGTTCCGTTATGGCGCAGTTATTTCGCGGGTTGTATTCTGTTGGGGATTGCGCCGTGTACGGCGATGGTTTTGGTCTGGGGTTTTTTGTCGAAAGGTAATGACGGTCACACTCTGGTCATGGTTGCGATCAATTCTTTGACTATGCTTTTGCTGTACGGCGTTTTGGGAGGACTTCTCCTTGGAGTCGGACGCATGCCTGTTCCCTGGCAGGCCTTATTGCTATCAATCGCTATTTACGTGGCATTGCCGTTGGTGGCAGGTTATTTCTCACGAAAATGGATCGTTGGGCATAAAGGGATTGATTGGTTTAATCAAAAGTTTCTGCACGTTCTGTCGCCGGTTTCAATAATCGCGCTTCTTTTTACACTCGTGCTTTTATTCTCTTTTAAGGGCGAGGTTATTTTATCTCAACCGTTAACCATTCTTTGGATCGCTATACCGCTTTTCATCCAAACGTGCTTTATATTCGCGATTACCTATTGGCTGGCAATGAAACTGCGGTTGAGTTATGAAGATGCCGCTCCTTCGGCCATGGTCGGCGCGAGCAATCATTTTGAGGTAGCGATCGCGACAGCGACAATGTTGTTCGGGCTATCATCCGGGGCGGCATTGGCAACGGTAGTCGGGGTATTGATCGAAGTGCCAGTGATGCTGATGTTGGTTAAATTCTGTCTTAGAACGCGAGGTTGGTTTACCCCGTTAGAGAAGACCAACACTCGAAGATGAAATTCTCTAACGGGGTTTGAGCATGAAAAATTGGATTAAGTATATTTTAATTATTTTGGGACCGCTATTGTTAGCATTTTTTTTCATCCAATAATCAAAGCAAATCAGGCCCTTGTTGTCCTTTTGCGGTTAGAGAAAATAACCTATTAAGCGAAGGAGAAAATAATGGATATTAAAATAGTAATTCAGTCCGTCATTTTTATTATGTTTTTCATAGGCGTTTATCAATATTTAGTGAACAAATCTAAGAAATGCGAGAATAAAGAATGCGAGTGTCCGATCAAAGATAATTTAACCCAAGGATATATGGTTGTCGGGATAATATCTTTAATAGCGCTATCTTTGTTTGTTCTTGTGGAGTTGTTCATTCGATAGGAGAAGGGGGATTTTTAATGAGCGGTAAATTAAAGGTTTTATTTGTATGTGTCCACAATTCGGCCCGAAGTCAGATGGCGGAAGCGTTTCTTAAAAAATACGGTGGGGATCGTTTTGATGTGGAAAGCGCCGGATTGGAACCGGGTAAACTTAATCCTATAGTTGTTGAAGCAATGAAGGAAATAGGCATCGATATATCGCAAAATAAGACTAAAAGCGCTTTTGATTTTTACAAACAGGGCAAGCGGTATGATTATGTCATTACCGTCTGTGATGAATCCCAATCCGGCGCCTGCCCGGTATTCCCGGGCGGAGGAGAACGGCTTCACTGGGGATTTCCTGATCCGTCAGGGTTTACCGGTGCTCATGAGGAAAAGATTGAAAAGACCAGAAAAGTAAGAGACGAGATAGAATCAGGGATCAGGGGTTGGCTTAACCGTATCTAACCTTCCATATTTCCATTTTTGATAAGCTTTCTTATTGACAAGAAGCATGCGTTGGAATAGACTATATGTAAATCACATATAGGTGTAATCTATTTTTAAGGATGGTGTTTATGTTTAAAGGCAGTAAAATAGCAAAGAAATATAAGCTGGCTACATGTGAGTGCCCGAGCGGGAAAATGACACGGTTTGTGGAACCGTGCCTTTTGTTCTTTTTATCCCAAAAGCCGTCGTATGGGTATGAGCTTATGGATAAACTGGATCAATTTGGGTTTCAAAAAACTAAACCAGATACAGCAATGGTTTATCGTACGCTTCGTTCCCTGGAAAAGGAAAATTGTGTCGTTTCCAAATGGGATACTAAGGGCGCAGGCCCTGCTAAAAGAAATTATGAATTAACTCCAAAGGGGCTATCATTGTTACATGCATGGGCAGACGGAATCGAGTTTCGCAGGCAGGCATTAGAAAAATTTCTCAAAGTGTATAAAAAACAGTTTAAGCAAAAGAAATGATTAAGAAAATTGTTATATTATTAATGTTGATGATAATTTGCTCAGGTTCGGCTGGCGCGGCCGATATCGTTTCAGACCAAAAAGTCTATTCTTTGGATGAGTGTATAGAGAAGGCGCTCGCTACCCACCCTAAAATAAGTATTTATGAGAGCAAAACCATTCAAAATAAAGAAAAGCTAAATGCTGTTACCGCGGAAAATTTACCCCAGGTAGATGCCGTTGCAAGCTATGACAGATTATCCTATGTCTCGCAGGCAAAACAGCGTTCTCTTGGCGGCTCAAATGATGATTATCAGGCCGATATTGTCGTGACCCAGCCTCTTTTTACCGGTGGCAAAATTACTTCAGAAAAAAGATCCGTTCAATATGGTATTAACGCGGCTGAGCAAGGGTATCTAGTCGCGAGAGAGGACGTTATTTTCGGGGTAAAGAGCGCTTATTATAAACTTGTTTTCGCCAGGGATATGGTAAACAGTAAACAACAGCTTCAAGAGTACGCCGAACTTATCTATAACACAGCCCTTGATCTTAACAAACGCGCAAAAATGCCTCGGGAGGAGACCCTTCTGCGCCTTCAAGTGCAGTTAAATGAAGTCCGGCAGGAATTAATCACTG
>CAZJSP010000037.1:0-2934 GCA_964548875.1 uncultured Candidatus Saccharibacteria bacterium
ATTGGCCCATTTTTCTTTGGGCCCTTTTCCATAGCCTTACAACATAATCTTCATGCTCTTTCGGAGTTAGGGTCCTTAATAAATTTTCAATACCACTTTTTTGAACTGATAGATAAAAAGAAACCACAATAACTATACCTACAGAGGCTAAACCGCCAAAAAAATCAAAGGTTTTAGATAAAATAGTTGTAGCTGATGCTTTAAGGGATTCTCCGACCTGACTTAACACATCTTGAGTTTGTTTTACAATATTTTTGAACTGTAAAGAGCTGTCTTGCAGTCTTTGAAATTTCTCATAAAGTTGATTGGCATAGCTTGGGAATTCTTGAGAAAACACTTTAATTTCTTGGGCTAAGACAGGAACAAAAAGAATTAATAGCCCAATTAAAACTCCAATAGCTAAAAGATAAATAACCAATACACTAACAATTCGAGGAATTTTTAACTTGTCAAAGCGTCGGGCAGGCAAGTCTACTGCTGAAGCAATGATCACTGAAAAAAATAAAAGCACTAAAATATCTCTAATTATATACAGAAAAAAAATCGCTAATACAATTAAAATTGCTCTAAATATGGTGCTTGTTGAAATATTTATTGTTTTTTTAGCCATATTATAATTTTAACAATTTTTCAAATTCTTTGCTATTTTTATAAGGTCCAATTAAGGCTAAGTTTAAGTTTTCTGGTCTAAAAATTTCATTGGCTACCTTGTAAACATCATCTATTGTAACTGCTTCAATTTTATCAAGTTTTTGCTTGGGGGTCAAAATATTATTTGTTAATATTTCTTGTGCTCCAAAAAAGATGGCTACCTCGTCTGAAGACTCTAACTCTAAAACAGCACTGCCCCTAATATAGTCTTTAGCCTTTTTTAATTCTTTTTCACCAATCTTTTCTTGGGCTATTTTTTTATATTCTTCTAAAATGATTTTAATAGCTTTTTTAACATTGTTATTGTCTACTCCGGCTTGAGTAACCAGATAGCCGGTATCAGTATAATTTTTAGAAAAACTTCTTATATAATAACCCAGTCCGCTCCTTCCTCTAACAGAAGTCCACAATCTTGAACTCATATTTCCTCCTAAAATTACTGAGATAATATCCTGAATGTATTTCTTGGAGCTAAAAATACTATAACCTCTAACTCCTAAATAAAAATGGGCTTGATCTGTTTTTTTATGATTTATTAAAACTTGAGGCTTGTTTTGTTTTTCAACAACTTTCTTTTTCCCAGAAGCCTTGCCTTTTTTAATTTTTCTAAAACAATTTTGTACTTTTGATTCAACTTCTTTTAATTTTCCAATATTTCCAGCAACTATTGCTACTGTATTGGAAGCCTTATAATAGTTTTTTAAATAATTTATAAATTGCTCTCTTTTCATCTGTTTTACATTCTTTTTCTCTCCTAAAATTTTCCAGCCAGCAGGCTGGTCTTTATAAAGTAATTGCTCAAAAAGATCTCCTATATATTTCACAGGAGTATCCAAATACATGTTTATTTCTTCAATAATTACTCCTTTTTCTCTTTGAATTTCTTTATTTTCAAGTTTTGAATTCAATAAAATATCTGAAACCCAATCTATTGCTAAATCTAGTTGCACTGCATCTACTTTGGCATAATATCCAGTTACCTCCTTGCCAGTAAAAGCATCAAATTCTCCACCAACTTTATCTAGAGTTTCAGCAATATCCAAAGTGGTCGGTCTTTTTTTAGTTCCTTTAAAAAACATATGCTCTAAAAAATGAGAAACTCCGTTATTGCTTTTAGTTTCATACTTAGACCCGGCTCCAACCAATACCAAAACAGTCACTGCCCTGGTGCTTTTTAT
Organism: uncultured Candidatus Saccharibacteria bacterium; assembly: GCA_964548875.1. GTDB lineage: Bacteria > Patescibacteriota > Minisyncoccia > Minisyncoccales > JANBVM01 > CAYSZX01. The sequence goes on from CAZJSP010000037.1 coordinate 1,830, forward strand.
GGGAACAGTGACTAACCTAAGTCCATTCTTAAATTTATGTTTATTATATTTCATTAATGCTTTAAGAAATCTTGTCTATTAAGTAACTAATTAAATCTTTAATTTTTACTCTTTCTTGTTTCATTGTATCTCTGTCCCGAACAGTTACTGAATCGTCTTTTAGGGTATCAAAGTCAATTGTTATACAATACGGAGTTCCTATTTCATCTTGTCTTCTGTATCTTCTTCCAACAGAGCTGGATTCATCGTACCAAGTCATAAATTTTGACTTTAATTGATCAAAAACTTTTTTAGATGTTTTAACTAATTTTGATTTATTTTTTACCAATGGCAATACTGCCGCTTTAAATGGCGCAACTCTTTTATCAAACTTAAGAACTGTTTCTTTTTGTTTGGTTGCTTTAGTAGTTTTAGTTCTTCCGCCTTTTATTTCTTTATAGGCATCCAATAAAAACACTAAAAAGCTTCTGTCTGCTCCAGCAGAAGTTTCCACTACATGAGGAATAAATTTCTTTTTAGTTTTTTGGTCGTAATAGTTTAAATCTTTTCCACTATGCTTGCTATGATTTCTCAAGTCCCAATCCCCTCTATCATGAATTCCTTCAATTTCATCCCAGCCCCAAGGAAATTTATACTCAATATCTACTGCTCGCTTAGCATAATGAGCTAATTCATCTTTTTGATGCTCTCTAAATTTTAGTTTTTTCTTATTAATCCCTAGATTAATATACCAATTCATTCTTTGTTTTTTCCACTGATCAAATATTTTTTTAGTTTCTTCCGGATTAATAAAATACTGCATTTCCATTTGTTCAAATTCTCTCATTTTAAACACAAAATATCGCGGAGTAATTTCATTTCTAAATGCTTTTCCAATTTGAGCAATGCCAAAAGGCAATTTCATTCTCATTGAATCTTTGATAAATTCATAATTCATAAAAATTCCCTGACAGGTTTCTCCTCGTAAATAAGTAACAGAACTTTCATCTTCTATCGGCCCAACAAAAGTCTTCATCATTAGATTAAACTTTTTTTCTTCTCCTAACTCCCCTTGGCATTCAGGGCACTTGTCTTCTTTAAGATAATCTTTTCTAAATCTTTTATG
>CAZJSP010000038.1:0-2585 GCA_964548875.1 uncultured Candidatus Saccharibacteria bacterium
ATGGTAGCAAAAAAAACAAAAAAGAAAGAACCGAATAAAGAAAAAACATTAGCCATTCTTTTATTTCTTTTTATTTTTATTATTTTTTTCTTTTTATTGATGTCTAATATTAATATTGCTAGAAAAAGATTATCATTAATTAATGAGATAAGTCTTTTAGAAGAGAAAATTAATTTTTTAGAGGAAGAACAAAACAGGTTAGAGGTAGAAATTTCTGAATCTGAAACAGATGATTATTGGGAGGCAATGATTAGAGAACAGGGCTATGTTAAGGAGGGAGAAGAAATGGTTGTCATTCTTTCTCCAGAAGAGGAGACTCCTGATGACAAACAAGAGGAGGGCCTAATTCAGTCTTTTTTTAATAGAATAAAAAGGCTTTTTATCTGGGAATATTAAGCGAGTGTCGTATAATGGCTATTATGTGACCTTCCCAAGGTTAAGATGAGGGTTCGATTCCCTTCACTCGCTCAATTGGGGGACACGGAGGATTTTTTTATAAAATAAGAAGATAAAAATTATTAAATTTTAATTAAAAATGAAGTATAGAGATCGAGTGTATGGAGAGTTTAATATTACAGAGCCAATTATTCTTGAATTAATAAAAACTCCTTCACTTCAAAGATTAAAAGGCATAGATCAAGCTGGATATCGTTCGCTTTGGGTAAATCCTGAAGTTAGTGTAGGAGAATACGACCATACTCGTTTTGCTCATTCAATGGGTGTTTATTTGTTGCTCTTTCAATATGGAGCCTCTATTGAAGAGCAAATTGCTGGCCTTATTCACGATGTTTCCCATTCTGCTTTTTCACACTGTATTGACTATGTTCTAAAAGTTGGTTCGGAAAAAGAGCAGAGTCATCAAGATAACTTTTTTGATTGTTATATAAGGCAAACAAAAATTCCAGAAATAATAAAAAAGTTTGGTTTTGATTTAGAATACATTTTAAATGATGAAAATTTTCCTTTAAAAGAAAAAGAATTGCCTGATTTGTGTGCTGATAGAATTGATTATTCTTTAAAGACAGCTGTTATTTCTGGCGAGATTGATAAAAAAGAAAAGAATTATTTTCTAGAAAATTTAACAACAAAAAACAATAATTGGGTATTTAAAAATTTTAAAAGTGCTAAGAAATATGCTGAATTATTTTCTAAATTAAATACGGTTTATTATTCTGGGTTGCCTTCGGCAGCCATGTTTAGAACGGTTGGAGACTATTTAAAGTATTCTCTAGACAAAAAATATATTTTTAAAAAAGATCTTTATGAAACTGACAAAATAGTTATAGATAAAATAAAAAAGTATTTGAATAAAGATAAAAAACTAAAATTGCTATGGAAACGAATGAACGGTGAAATAAAGATTGCTAACAATTCAAAAGATTACGACGCCAAAGTATTTTGCAAATCAAGAATCGTTGATCCTTTATTTATGGAGAAGGACGAGATAAAAAAATTATCAAAAATAGAATCAGATTGGAGTGAAACAATAAAAAAAGAATTAATTCCAAAGGAATACTTTTTAAAATTTGAAAAGTAAATAATGATAGACAGCCTTAATTCAGAACTATAAATATTTTAAGCCAGTATAGCTCAGGGGTAGAGCAGGGCTTTCGTAAAGCTCAGGTCATTGGTTCAAATCCAATTACTGGCTCAAATTTAATTTTTGTGTTATAATATCTTTGCTCGAATTAAAATAAATTAATTTTAAAATTATGAAAAAGAAAAATTTTCTTGAAACAATACCTCCAATAGGTAATGGTCAAAAAGAAAAGAAGAGCGAGAACAACAAAGAAAAAGAAGATCTTTATAAAAAAGAAGAAAAAGTAAAAATGGGCTATAGCCAGGCCATCCTTGAGGTAGGAGGATTTTTATTGTTTATAGTGAAGGGGAATGATTTTTTAAACGATAAAGAAAAGGAAGAAGCAATGGGAAAAATAAGAGAAAAAATAAATGAATGTGATTTAGGCCAGTTAAATAAATTTATTAGTGGGGCCGGTTTAGAGGAAAAAGAACTTGAAGAGATAAACCAAATTATTGGTAAAATTAGATCCAAGACATAAAATGGAAAATAAAGAAAACTTCTTTAAAGAAGTAGAAGAAAAAAGCAAATTAGTTAATCAACTTCCAAAAGAAGTTATTTTGGATGCAAACATAAAGAGACTTCAAAAGAGATTAGAAAAGGCTCAAATTCCTGAGGTAAAAGAAGCTTTAAAAAAAGAAATTAAAGATTTAAAAAAAAATAGAGAAGAACTAGATAATAGCTTTTTAAACAATTTACCTGATAAGGTTGCTTTTATTCTAACTCGTTTAAATCTTGAAAAAAAATTATAAAAAACAGAAAACTATAAAAGCATAAACTAATATAGAATAACCAAAAGAGGATATAAATGGCAATTTCTAAAATAAAAAAAAGAGACGGAAGAATAGAAGCTTTCAAAAGAGATAAAATAACACAAGCGATAAAAAAAGCGCTGGAATCAGTAAAACATAAAGATGGAGAACTAACAGACAAGCTCTCAAAAGAAGTAGTAGAAGAACTTGAAAAGATGTTCAAAAAGAAAATCCACAGCGTAGAAGACGTACAA
>CAZJSP010000039.1:0-2583 GCA_964548875.1 uncultured Candidatus Saccharibacteria bacterium
TCAAGGAAAAGTTGAAAGATTATTTCAAACTTTCAAAAGAGAATTTGGATATTGTGAGGGAGATTCTGAACTTTGGAGAATGAGATATAATCATTTTAGACCTCACACAAGCCTAAACAGAAAAACTCCAGATGAAGTTTATAATGATTTTAAGTTATTATTTTAGCTATCGACATATGTCGCCTAGGAGCACAGTAATGAAAACCTTTAGAAAAACCTTTAAATAGATTATTAATTGATTCTATTATATTATGCGAAGCATAATGAGCCCATAGCTCAGCCTGGTTAGAGCGCTGGTCTTATATGACTTTAATTCATAAGAATTAATGCTCTTCTAGAAAAGTCTAAGAGAGCCAGAGGTCCTCAGTTCAAATCTGAGTGGGCTCATAATTAAATAAATTTAACAAAATGGCAAAACAATATAAAAAAGTTTATAGAAGCAAAAATTCAAGAATTATTGGAGGAGTTTGCGGAGGTATTGCAGAATATCTTGAAACAGATCCTACTTTAATAAGAATTATTTGGGTATTAGGAAGTCTTTTATGGGGAGCAGGAATATTTGCTTATTTAATATTATGGATAATAATTCCTGAGAAAAAATAATTCTTAGTTAGCTTTAAAAACCAATTTAATTTATAGTTTATAATCAGCCCCGATAGTACAGAGGCCAAGTATGCTGCCCTTTCAAGGCAGTGACCCGGGTTCGAATCCCGGTCGGGGCGTATTACCTTTCTGACTAAATTAAGGGATGTATCAATATCTTTAAAATGGTTAACTGAAAAAGGATATGCTAAATGTTTAAACCCTAAATCTAAAAAAGGAAAGCTGTATATGATTTCTGATTATGGAAAAATGGTTCTGGAGTTTGCATTTAGAGTAAAATAGATTAGAAATAGGTTTTTATATCATGATTCTCTTAAGGGTGTTCTGCCTAAAGATTATGCAAAGGCAAGTTTAGATAAAAGAAGACTTGGCGAGCTAATAGATTTAATCAGAACTATTAGCTTGGGAGATAGGGAAAGCAGAAAAAAGATGTTCTTGGAAAGGTGTATGAATATTTTTTAGACCAGTTTGCAAGTGCTGAAGGTAAGAAAGGTGGAGAATTTTACACTCCTGCATGCATTGTTGAATTACTTGTTAAAATGATTGGACCTTATGAAGGAAGAGTGTTTGATCCTTGTTGCAGAAGTGGAGGTATATGTTTATACAATCTGAAAAATTTAGATAATCATCTAAAAATCCCAAACAATACCTTTAAATATGACCTATCCTTATGTATATTATTAAAGTCCCCGGTATGGCTCTTCGGAGTAATGCCGGGCTTCCTATTCTTTTCACAAAATTTATAATGATTGTTATTAATAGATTTGTATGAAAAAAGCGATAGTTTTTGTTGATGCTAATAATTGGTATCACAATGTAAAGAAATTCTTTAGACCAGGAGGGATATCAATAAAGAAAATATCTGAGTTAATTAGTACTAACCTTAAATTTGATTTAATAGAAATTAGGTGGTATGCTTCTATTCCAGACATTGCAGACGGAGAAGAGGTTTATTACGAGCATATGCGTTTTCTTTCTGACTTAGAAAAAGAGGGAATAAAAGTAATTACTAGAAAACTCCAAAGATTATCCAGCAAAGAAATCATAAAAAAGAAAAGAGAAACAATTGACTCCTTAGATTTATGCAATAATTGTAAACCATTAGTTGAAGCGAGCTTTTTAGATCTTGCGGATATTAATAGAAAAGAAAAAGGTATAGATGTTTGGATTGCAATTGATATGGTTAGAAAAGCTGTCGTAGAAAAAGAATGTGATATTTGCATATTGATTTCAGGAGACACTGATTTTGTTCCAGCAGTTAAATTAATAAAAAAAGCAGGGAAAAATGTTTTAAGTGCGTTTGTTCCATTTGGGTATTCTACTGAATTAAGAAACAGCGCAGAATATTTTATAATTAGAAAAGACACTTTAACAAAATGCTTTAGAGATTATAAATCTAAGAAAAAAACAGAAAACTAATTAAACTCCGACGACGTTTAATATAAAAGAAAAAATGATATTCACAAAAGTGGAGGAAAAAACAAAAGAGGTTCTTCACAAAAGCTCTTAGATAATTCGACCCCTGTCAGTGCATGAAAAGGAATTCGCCACTCCAATTAGGCATTTCGCAAAAAAGAGCCAAATTTAGTCCCCCAGTCGGGGCGTCCTTCGGGCGTAGGTCTCTTTTGAAAAAAGTTTTCTATTATACTATTATGAAAAGAGACATATATGGTCATGAAAAGAAAAGAACTTGAAGAAGAATACTGTAAACGAGGTTTTAGGTGCAAAAAGAATTTTCCGCTTTTTGATCCAAAAGAAAACAATTTTGCTTTGATTGATTTGGTTTGTTTTAAAGATAATTTATCAAGAGGGTTTGAAGTAGAAGTTACAGGCAAACAAGCAGTCAAAAATTCAAGAGATTTAAGAAGATTTAAAGAAATTTTTAAGAACGCAAAAATTTGTCAATTGACAACAGATGTGGATCTGGAGGATTGTCCAGATTTTTTAGTAAAACCTAAGGTAATTGTGAAGAGGTCTATT
>CAZJSP010000040.1:0-2441 GCA_964548875.1 uncultured Candidatus Saccharibacteria bacterium
TACAAGTCATCATTAGATAGCGCGGCAAAAACCTATCTTGGCAAAAGCAAAAGGTTATATCTTATTTTTGCACCAATAATTATGTCCTTCTCAGGATGAGTTCTCAAAACCACTACTTTTCCGCCTGACTCAAGAACATTTTTAACTGTCCAGGGTGCAATATTTTTAACCTTTCTTGAATTTTTAATTTCTTTAATAGAAATTAAATTATCTCGGATAAAACCTTTCTTTTTTAAGGTTGGTTGAATAAACAAAGTTTCAACGTTTTTCATTTGAACGGCCTCAATCACTTTATCCCATTCTTCAATAAATAGGCCTGGTTTAGACTTAGCCTTTTTCAATAATTCTTTTTCTCTTTTTCTTTCTTCTTCTTTTAACCTTTCCATAGCTTTTTCCTTTAGTAGGGACTCTTTTTGGATATTTTTACCAACTAAAATTAAATTCGTATTTGGAAAATAACTTTCACTATTGCCCCTCAATTCATCTACTAAACCAACAAATTCATTCGAATAGAAAACAATTAAATAGTCTATATTATTTTGAATCTGTGAATCTTTTTTAAGGGCTTTTTTAATACTATCTAAGAATCTTTTATTTTCTCTTTTTTTTCTATCCTTTACCTTCTGAGATCCCGAACCAAAACATACTTTCGTTCCGGTGACTCTCCCCAAATATTCTTTTTCTTTTTTAACAATAAAATTATTTTTTTCTTTTTGTATGAGGTTCCACTTATTCCCTTCTAAACGATAAATGTATCCTTTCTTCCGATTTAAATTAATCATTAAGGCTTCTGCTGAAACTGTATGCAACCAAACAAATTGATCTAAATCAAAAATTTCGCCAATGTGGGCTTCTTTTTTAGGAGCCCTATTTAATTGAGAAATATGAATTATATCTATTTTTTGTTTTGATTTTTCATCTAAATCAATTTTAACAAAAATTGCTAGACCTTCATTTAAATTCTTCAATATTCTTATTTCTTTATTAATCTTATCAATAATTTCATGTTGAAAGCGAGACTGACCAGTAAAATTTTCATAAGAGCGAAAAGTATTTAAAAGCAAAGATTTAATTTTTTGCTCTAATTGTATTTTAGAATAATGCTTAACAGGAATATAAACACTTAAAAAGTGGCCACCTTCTTTCTCTTCTTTAAACAAGAGTTTAACTGATTTAAGATATTTTTTCATAATCTTCTTTAAAATTATTTCAACTTCTTTCTTATATTTTATCGTTTTTTTAAAAATTATACAAAAAACAAAATTGACAAAATAAATAATAGGGGGTTATAATAAAAGCGGTGATTATAATGAAAATAGAAAATTTAATTGCCGCACTGGGCATTTTATTGATAGTAGTGGGCCTATTTATTAAGGTCAACTGGGTAAAAATGACCCTGGTTATTGTAGGAGCTGTTTTCTTTGCCGGCTCCATGATAATAGAGCAGGCAAGAGATAAAAACAAAAACAAGGTTAAACAAAAAATAATTTAACCTAAAGCTCCAACCAATTCTTTTCTTTTTTTCTTTTTTTAAGATTATCATTAAAAAATTGTTATCTTAAAAAAGGAAAGGAATTGTAAAACACCCCTAAAAAAGGGTGTTTTGTTTTTAAAAAAATTAGCCTGTTCTTTAAACAGGCTATGGAGAAAAAGTTTTATTTTTTTCATTAAAGCGAGCGACGGAAGACCCCCATAATCCCCCGTATTTTTTAATAGCCCGAATAATAGCTTTTAGCAATTTCAAATAATCACCTCTGTTTTTATTATGCTGGTTATAGTAAAAACAGTCAATTCATTTATTTTTAAAAAAGAATATAATAAACTTATGTTTAAACCTTTAGCTGACAGAATAAGGCCCGATAATCTAGAAGATTTTTTTGGACAAAAGGAAATTGTTGGAAAAAACAAGCTACTAAGAAAAGCTATTCAAACAGATAATCTTCCTTCTATGATTTTCTGGGGACCTCCAGGGAGTGGTAAAACCACCTTAGCTTTTATTATTGCCAAACAAACAAAATCAAACTTTAAAAAAATGAGTGGGGCTACTTGTGGATTAAAAGATTTAAGAGAAATCATTAAAGAATCCGAAGAAATGAAAAGATTAGGGAATAATACTATTCTTTTTCTTGACGAAATCCATCGCTGGAACAAAAAACAACAAGATGCCCTTTTACCCCATGTTGAGAAGGGGACTATTATTTTAATTGGAGCAACAACTGAAAATCCTAGTTTCGAAATTAGAAGCGCCCTACTTTCACGATGTCAAGTTTTTGTTCTCAAACAACTGACTCAAGAACAAATCCAAAAAATTATTACAAGGGCTCTTAAAAACAAAAAAAGGGGGTTAGGTAATTTAAAAATTAAAATTAAAAAAGAAAACATAGGGCTAATTGCCCAAATGAGCAATGGAGATGCTCGAAAAGCTTTAAATGTTTTAGAAT
>CAZJSP010000041.1:0-2340 GCA_964548875.1 uncultured Candidatus Saccharibacteria bacterium
CACTATTAAAATTTGGAACAAAAAAACAGGAGAATGTGTGAAAACACTAAAGGGACATGGAAGTTCAGTTCATTCAGTCATCGAATCTCGAGACGAAAAACATATTATTTCAGGTTCAGCGGATAACACTATTAAAATCTGGAATAAAAAAACAGGAGAATGTGTGAAAAAATTAGAAGGACATGAAGGTTCAGTTCGTTCAGTCATCGAATCTCTAGATGGAAGAATCATTTCGGGTTCATACGATGGCACTATTAAAATTTGGGACAAGGAAACAGGAGAGTGTGTGAAAACACTAAAGGGACATGGAAGTTCAGTTTGGTCAGTTATTGAATCTCGAGACGGAAGAATTATTTCAGGCTCATGGGATGATACCATTAAAATTTGGGGACAAAAAGAAATTTAAGTTGTTTTTTTAAATAAGAGTTAAGAAACAACCCCTTAATTCAGAACAAATAAAAAAGCGTGACTTACAGCAACCTTTCAAATTATATTATTTAATTATTATCTTGAAGCTTGCAAAAAAATAGTGTTTTGTTATATTTAAACTCATAAAGACATGAAAAAAGAAAAAGACTATAGTTTAGATATTGAGAAGATGGCCCAGGCCGGACTTCATTTCGGTCACAAAAAGGGCAATATTCATCCGAATATGAAGCCTTATTTGTACGGACTTAGAGGTTCTGTCTATTTAATTGATTTGGAAAAGACCAAAGAAAAAATGGAAGAGGCTTTAAATTTTGTTTCTAATCTTGTTTCTGAAAATAAAAAGATTTTAGTTGTTGGAACTAAAATCCAAGCTAAAGACTTAACTAAGGAGTTTGCTGAAGAGTGTGAGTTGCCTTATGTCAATGAAAGATGGATTGGGGGAACATTTACTAATTTTAAGGTTATTAAGAAAAGAATTGATTATTTTAAAACCTTAAAAGAAAAAAGAGAAAAAGAATTATTTGAGAGTAGGACTAAAAAAGAGTTAAGCGATATTGATGTAGAACTGAAGGATTTTGAAAGAAGGTTTGGGGGGATTAAAGATTTAAAGGATCTTCCAGATGCCATTCTTGTTCTTAGTATGAAAAAAGATTCTATTACAATTAAAGAAGCTAGAAAAAAAGATGTGGCGGTTGTCGGGGTTTCGGATGCAGATTTTGACCCAGAATTAGCTGATTATCCAATTCCAGCAAATGACGACTCTATTGATTCAGTTAAATATATTTTAGAAAAATTTAAAAAGGTTATTTTAGAGGCAAAGAAAAAAGCCCCTAAAAAAGTAATTAAAAAAGAAAAATAATATGGTTACTATTGATGATGTTAAGGAACTTCGTAATATTACTGGGGTTTCTCTTGGGGAATGTAAAAAAGCTTTGGAGGAGTCAGGAGGGGACATTAAAAAAGCAGAAGAATATTTAGAAAAGGTAGGAAAGAAAGTTGTCCAAAAAAGAATGGATAAGGAAACGGAAGCTGGAATTATAGATGCATATATTCATATGAATGGCAAAATAGGAGTTTTAATTGAATTAAATTGTGAGACTGATTTTGTTGCTCGCTCAGAAGATTTTAAAAAGTTGGCGCATGAGTTATGCCTTCAAATTGCTTTTAATTCTGAAGAAGAAAAACCTCTTCTTGAAAGAAAATGGGTTAAGGATCAAAGCAAAACAATTCAAAATTTAGTAGAAGAATATATTGGTAAATTTGGAGAGAATATTTCTATTAAGAAATTTACAAGATATGAATTATAATTTGATTTTTCAATTTACCTTATTGTTTAGTGTGGCTGGTTTAGGCAAAATAATTTTTTCAAAAATGCCTGATTTAGTCGAATTGCCTGAAAATTTAGAATTAGAAGAAAAAGAAAACCCCTTTGTAAGAATTAGAAAATGGATTGACAGCAAAAACCCATTAAGGAACTTTGATTATGTTGATTTTCTTAGTAAAATTTTAAAAAAAATTAGAGTTCTCTTTTTAAAAACCGATAACAAGATTTTTGGCTGGTCTCAGAGATTAAAAGAAAACAGCCAAAAGAAAAAAATTAGAGAGGAGGAGGACTATTGGGATAAAATTCAAAAGAAAGATTAAAAAAAATAACTTTTTTAGCCGGGATAGCTCAGTGGTAGAGCAACGGTTTTGTAAACCGTAGGTCGTGGGTTCAAACCCCTCTCCCGGCTCAGGAAAAACAGGCTTAAATCCTGTTTTTTTAATATTTGACAATTTAAATTTAAAACTATAAAATGGCGTATGTGAAAAGTACCTTAAAATTTATTGTCGGTTCCTTAGAGTTGTCTCGTATATTTATTCTGAGGATTTGATCCTGGTCCAGGATGAACGCTGGCGGCGTGGATAAGG
>CAZJSP010000042.1:0-2329 GCA_964548875.1 uncultured Candidatus Saccharibacteria bacterium
TAAAGAAAAAATTGGTTATATTCCTAAGCATATCAAGTTTGGTTTAGAAGTTATTAAATATTGGCATACTGGCGAATTTTCTAAAGATTTACCTGAAGATGTAAAAGAAGCTTTAGATAAAACTAAAGACTATTTTGAATTGGCTTATAAAAGTACTCCTGACGCTAAGAAGCCAACCGTAGAAGATATTGATGAGTCAGCTCTGAGAATGTATAAAATTGTTTATTCTACAATTTGGCCAGAATATAAAAAATTGGTGGATAAAGCCTATAATGATGAAGAGCAGAGACAAAAATTAAAAAAGATGATTGAAGATGGAGAAATAGAATTAAAGAAAGATAATTTAGGGTCAAAAGGAGAACCCTTACCCTTGGATAAACTACCTAAAGATTTACGAGAAAAAATTAATAAAAAAATTAAAGAAAAGCTTAAATCAATGCCCAAGAAAGAAAGGGAAGAATTTGAAGAAGAAGCGAAGAAAAAAGCGCAAGAAATCCTGGATGATTTAGAGGAGAGTGAAAGTAAAAAGTTAAAAGGAAGGTTTGCAGAACAGCCTGAAACTAAGGCTGAAGAAAAAGAAAGAAAAAAATCGGAAAAAGAAGCAGAAAAAAGAAAAAAAGAGTTAAAAGAAAAAGAAATAGAAATAGATAAGGAAAGAGAGGCACATAAGACTGAATATGATCGAGCTTACGAAGAAGTTAAGCCTTATATAGATAAGGTCGCTGAAACAATTATTAATTTGTTGATTGAAAAAAGGTGGCCTAAGTTTAAAAAGGGTTTTCCTGGTCAAAAGTTGAGATTAAAAGGAGCAATGAGATATGATTCTCAAAAAAAATATCGACAACTTTTTGAAAAAAAAGAAAAAGCGGAGAAAAAAAGTTTTAATTTTTTACTTTTAGTTGATCTTTCAGGTTCAATGCGGGGCGAAAAAATTGAAGAAACATTTAAAGGTGCAGTTCTTTTCACTGAAGCTCTTAACAGAGTAAGTAAAAATTTAACAGGGAAAGTAAAAGTGTCTATTTATGGTTTCCAAGATGAACTGATTGAGTATAAGAATTTTAATGAGGAAATTAATCCTCATAAAAGAAATAAGATGGGTCAAATGAAAAAGGAAGTAGTTGGTAGAGGGGAGCACAATAAAGATGGATATAATAATGATGGCTACTGTTTAAATGAAGCTCAAAAGAAGCTAGAGAAATTAAAAGAAGCAATTAGCTTTATTTTTGTTCTTTCTGATGGTTTGCCTAATGGAGATACAAGACATCATCTTTCAGGTTATAATAAAGGCACTGAGGAAGAGGAATTAAAAGCAGTAGTTAAAGATATTTCTCAAAAAGAAAATATTTCTGTTTTAGGAATTGGTCTGGGTCCCGGGACAGAACATGTAGCTAATTTTTATTCTTCTAAACTGAACGGTGTAGAAAATATTCCTAATGTAAAGGTGAAAGATCTGCCGAAAAAATTAGCTGAAAAAATAAAAGAAATAATTAAATAATAAATAATTCTATGGTTAATAAAAAAAATCAAGAAAAAATAAAGAATTACTATCAAGCCTTATTAAAAGTTCAGCCATCTTACGGGAAAGATATTGGCTTGATTTTAATCGATAAAGAAGAAACCTTGTCTGATTTAATTAGTTTAACTCCTAAATCTAATCAAACAGTCATTTTTGAATTAAGCAAAGATACCTACGCTCCACGATTTATTAAAAACTTAAGTGAAGCCTTGAAAGAAAATAAAATGATTTTTGTTCGAATTCATTACTATCTTGATCCTGGTATTTATAATCAATTTTATTTGATTTATAAGTCAGGCAAAATAGATTTTTTGGGGGTGGAGGAAGATATTATTTTTGATGTTTCTCAAAAATCTTCTTTGATTTTAGTATCTACCAATGAAGAAATTGAAAAATTAAATTATAAGAATTTATTGCAAATTACTGGTCCAACACTAAGATTATAAAATTTTTATGCCTAAATCAGAAAAAATTAAAAAACCTTTTTTAAAAGAAGAGCCTTCTCTTACTCCAGAGCAAAAAACTTTGATAGAGGAAATTAAGGAAGGCTCTTTGAGTAGAAAGGAGACCATTCAAAAACTTCAAGAGCTTAAAGAGGCTTTAAAAAAGAAGGAAGGTAAAAAAGAGATGGAAAGATCTTTTGAAAAGTTTGAATGTTTAGAGACATTTAAGAATGGTTCCGCAGTTTATTCAGTTATTGAATCTGGAGACGAAAAACATATTGTCGTAGGCTCATACGATGATACTATCAAAATTTGGGACAAGGAAACAGGAGAATGTGTGAAAACACTGAAGGGACATAGATATCCAGTT
>CAZJSP010000043.1:0-2268 GCA_964548875.1 uncultured Candidatus Saccharibacteria bacterium
TCTGAGTGGAAAGACTACCTAAGTAGTGAGGGAATTGGTGCTGCCAAAATAGGGAGGTATATGACTGACATAATTAAGTACAACAAATTGCTTGGAAAGCCGTTTGATGAAGCAGATGAGAAAGATATTCGTAGAGTTATTGCAAATATTGAAGGAAGTGGACTTGCAGCTGAATCGAAAAAATGTTTCAAAGTTATGATAAGAAAATTGTATAGATTTATTAGAGGAATAAGGAAAAAAGGAGACTATCCGTCAGAAGTTGAATGGGTTTCAATTAAAATACCTAAAAATGAAAGAAAGCTTCCAAGCAATCTATTGAGTAATGAAGAAAATAGAAATATAATAAAATATACAAAAAGTTGTAGAGACAAATCATTTAATTCTCTTGTTATAGAAACTGGTGCAAGGGTTGGAGAAATTGCAACATTAAAAATGGATTGTATAAAATTTGAAAAACATGGTGCAAGAGTTAGTATAAGAATAGGAAAAACAGGTGCAAGAAGCATTCTTGTTGTTTGGAGTGCCCCTTATTTAAGAGACTGGGTAAATGCACATCCAGAAAATAACAATCCAGATGCGTATCTTTTCCCTAATCCCAGTGGAGATACTCTATCATACACTCGTGTTTCCCAGATATTTAAGGATGCTGCTAAAAAAGCAGGAATTAGTAAAAGAGTTTATTGTCATCTTGCGAGACACTCACAAGCAACACATATGGCATCTCATATGTCAAATGCTATTATGGAGGCTTATTTTGGATGGGTGCCTGGTTCAAAAATGAGTGGTACCTATGTTCATCTTAACGGAAAGGATGCAGATAATTCTATTCTAAAGGCAAATGGAATTGAAGTCGAAGAAGATAGCACAGAAGGGAATTTAAAAAGACTTGAGTGCATTAGATGTAGCGAGCTAAATAATGTAACAGATAAATTCTGTTGGAAATGTGGAATTGTTCTCAATGAAGATGAAGCAAAAAAGATAATTCAGCAAGATAATGAAAGACAAGTCGCAGATGATATGATGAACACCTTAATGAAAGACCAAGAGATTAGGGAACTGATAAGAACTAAGCTATCTGTTAATTAATTTTGATTTTTTAAATTCTGTCAGAAGGACATTCTCTATTTTTATTTCTTCATTTATAAGAAGACGGTGTAATCTTTCCTGGTATATTGATAAATTTCTTGCTAAATCTATTTTTAAATCATCTAGTTCTTCAATACTTCCAAGACGCTCATTAAAATCTCTTTCAATTAAATCAAATCCAAACATCTTTCCTTTCTTATCGATAAATTCTCTTTTTCTTACTTTTCCAATCCTTTTCTGAGAATATTTCTCAGACTTTTTTGTCCTTGGAATCATTTCAATTCTTTGCATAGAATCCAATAGTTTCTCTATACATTTGAGAGCTTCTTTTTTATTTTTAAGATATTCATCAAATCTATCAAGAATTTTTTTAACGATGACTTCATCTATAAATTTTTTCCACTTATATGTTAAGGGTGTTTGAAAATAATAAGTCCTAAAACAATTATTATTAGTCCTTTTTTTACCCCACCCCTTCTCTGGAAACCAGTACTTCTTAATGAAATCCCTAGACGAAATGAAATAACTTTTTGTATCAAATACTTTCCCATAAGTTAATTTCTCTGAGATGGAGAGTCTGCAAATTTTTCTCTCATTTATTAACGGATTGAGATAGCTCTTACTTAGATTTCTTAACTTATTTTCATAATCGGTTTTTATGTTTTTTCTCTTTTCAATTGATTTGGATTGAAATTCTTTTGGATATTTACCCTCTTTTACAAGAATTTCAGTAGGTGAAAGAGGTTTATTTTTTAATAATTTATATATCTTTACTTTTCTTTTATCGACGGTTCTATCCTCACTTCTTACCATTTTATGACTATCCTAAAAGAATATCACAAAAAGGATATATAAAATATACTATCATGAAGATATCATGGTAAACATACCCAAACTAAATTGCTTCAAATGTGGATATTCTTGGTTTCCAAGAAGCACAAATACTCCAAGAGTATGCCCAAAGTGTCATAGTAGAAAATGGAAGAAGAAAAAGTACAGAAAATAAAACAAGAACATCCAGAATGGATTAAAGAAATCGGGAAAATGATTAACCTAAATAAAAAAGAGGAGAATAAATCTCCTCAATGCACCTACAATGAAAAAGAAGAAGACTGATAATAAAGTATGCCTGTCTGAAAGAGGACCTTTGTATGATTTAATTTTAGAAAGGATAAAGAAATG
>CAZJSP010000044.1:0-2115 GCA_964548875.1 uncultured Candidatus Saccharibacteria bacterium
TATCGATCCCCCGCTTCAGCCGTTTAACCAGACCTTTGACGCTCTTTTTTTCGATAAATTTGTTGGTGACCGGCACGATGTCCCAGATCAGCATGCCGCCGCGCTCCAGGAATACCTCAAATTCATTAGGGAATTCCGGGAAGCCAAGGAGAATTGGGACGGGGAAAGCCCGTTGACTGTGAGCTGGGAGATCGATGATGGAAACCAGACCGTGACCAAGACCTTCTATCCCCCTTTTACCGGTGTGGACCGAGAGGCCGATTACGAGCGGGCTTATCGTGTGTTTCAGGAAAGGTTCGCATATTTTGAAATCGATTGAAATAGCATGGATATCGTGCTATCATTGACATATGATCAATTCGTTCAAAAATCAGGGCACTGAGGATATTTTCGATGGCAAAAACAGCAAAGCGGCCCGAAAATTTTGCCCGCAGGATTTGTGGGGAATTGCCGCCCGAAAGCTTGAACAGATTGATTCCGCAACCACTTTGAACGATTGTAACCGTTCACAGCTTCAACCGATCTCATGGCGGTGGACAAAGAATCTTGTGAATTGAAAGCGCAAGAATAATGTTAGCACATGAGTTGTGAGATAATGCAGGTAAAGCTGAGCAGGCAGATTTTGGGTGGCTGGAGTATTCTTACGATGAATCGAATAGTGAAGGGGCGGGGTGGCCATGAAAATAGGCCCTGACCGCTTCGAGGATGAAATTGAAAGCTGATCGACCTTGCAGAGCACATGTGGCTATAACGGTCCATAGACGTTCATTGCTTTGTCTGCCTTTTACACTGCGTGTACCTTGGGTTACATGACGATCTATCACCACAAAGCGTATTGCTTGTTCGGCCACATTGTTGGTGGGATCTATGCCCGGAGTAGTGATAAATTCAAAGTAGGCTTTGCCATGAAGACGAAAGCGATTAGCCATGTTTTGGGCTTTCCGTTTCTGCTCTTTCCCATTGTTGTCGAGTTTGCTTGGAACATGGTTTAAGGCGGTGGTGATGATTTGCTCTTTGGCAAGATCAAGTGCGGCCGTAAAGGATTCGGGCGTCATGCTTTCACGGTCATGGATTACTTTAAACATGTACTTGACTTGATCGAGGAGTCTCTGGCCATATGCCTTTGTTTCTGCGTCGGTCAAGGTAGTCAAGAATCGGATATCCCGAATCAAATGGGCAATGCAAAACTGTAGAGAGATGCTAAAGTCCTTCATGTACTTCCGATATGCAGAGAAATAGTCACAACCCAGAACTCCGCTAAATTCTTTGCCCAAAACGTCGATCAAGACCTTTGAACCACGAGACTTATCAATCTTAAACAGCACATAAAGGTCGGCTTTGAAAACCCATGTCCAAAATTTATCACCGTTTTCTTTGTGTCCTGTTTCGTCCACATTTACGATGGTCTCCAACGGGAGCCGATCGAGCAATTCAGTGTATGGAGCCTCGAGAGATCGAGATACCTTTTCTATGACTTTGCGGAGATAACCTCGGGATACCTTTTCACCAAGGACGTCCCGGATGTACTTTCTGATGGTCGAGAATGACGCGTGGAGGACATGTTTCATATAGGCTACGGTGGCTGTCAAACGTTCTTTGAACAGCCCTTCCTTATAGACCTCAGGGGGGAACGGCATATAGTGAATCTTGTTGCATGTTGAGCACCACACTGGATATGAACGATGCTCTTCCCGAATTAAAGGCATCTCGACCAATTCAACTTGTTGAATGATACGGGGCTTGCCGTCCATGATGGTGACTTCCCCGTGGCAGTCCGGACAAGCAGGCAATATGTAGGGATGAACCTTGTCGATTTCTTCTTCAGAGAATAATGACCGCTCATGTCTTTTATGACCGGGTTGTCCACCGGTTTTATTTCCCCCCTTTTTTCCCTTGCTGGTTTTGGGCGTGATAATATCGGAAGAAGGGGGTTTGCTGGAATTGGAAGAGTTTTTTGATAACTTGGCAACCTTGGCCTCCAGGACTTTTATCTGTTTTTCCTGAGATTCAATGGTGTTGGAGAAACCACAGAGGATTTTAACGACAGCTTTGGGTCCAGTGTTATATATGGCCAACGCTTCATCCGGCGTCATGGCACAACTCCCTGCGAAAGTT
>CAZJSP010000045.1:0-2040 GCA_964548875.1 uncultured Candidatus Saccharibacteria bacterium
GTAAAAAAAATAATTTTTGGGTTTGATTTTTATTAAATAAAATTGTAGATGGTGCGATGGTAATATAGTTTAAGGGCATCTTTATTGTTTTATTCTTTTTGTTATAATATAAAACTATTACAATAGTTTTTTTGAAAATATGAAAAAAATAGGATTAAAGGGGGTCATTGTTATCGTTTTAGTGATTTTTGTTTCAGTTGGTTTTTTGCTAAACAGAAAGGTTCAAGAAAGAAACTTTTTAGAAGAAGGGGTCTTGCTAAAGAATAACCCTGGTCTTGAGCCAGGAGCTTGGTATCTTTCTTTTGAAATGCCAGGTAGTCCGGGATTAACAGAAAAGCTTTATTTTAATAATCAGAGTATTTGCTTAGATGGAAAAATTGATTGTAATGATCTTAGTGAAGAAATGATTGGAGAAAGAGTAATTGTTGAAGGATTTCAAAAGGACGATAAGGTTTTAGTTTATAGTTTAACTAGTTTTAATGATTTATCGGTTGAAGAAATATCTGAAAGATGGATTAAGAATCATTCTCCAACCTACAGTTTTGATGGAGAAGACTTAGAGCTAGTTGAAAGCAGGGGGTTAGATTTAGTTGGCTGTGAAAATTGTTATGAAGTAGAGTATAGATTTGATTCTAGGCATGCTGGTTATGGTGACCGAACAGGAGAAGCTTTAGCTCAGGTTATTACTTCTCATAATACTGTTGTCTTTGTTGAGGATAAACTAGTAACAAAGGCAGTCACTGATGGGGTTTATAATGAAATAACGGGGGAGTTTTTAGACGATGAAGAAATTGAAATTAGTCTTTATTTTATAGAGGTTGTTGGGGGTCAAGAACAATTGGTTGAAGTAAAAAGAAATGTTTCGTCTGTTCCTGGAATTGCTCAATTAACAATAGAATTATTATTGGAGGGTCCCTTATCTCAAGACGGAGAAGGCGTTTCAACTGCTATTAATGAGGGAGTTAAGTTGCAAAACATTACAATAGAAGATGGGATTGCAAAAGTTGATTTTAACGAAAAGTTAGAGGAGGGGGTGGCTGGTTCAGCTTGGGTTACTTCTATCAGAAGCCAAATAGAAAACACCTTAAAGCAATTTGATTCTGTTGATGAGGTTGTTATTTCCGTTAATGGTAGAGTGGATGATATTTTACAACCTTAAACTTTAATTGACTATATTAAAAAGAAAAATTATTTTTTTAATTTTTCTTTTTTTTGTATAATTAAAAGATATGAAAAATAAATGGCATAGTATATCAGTTCAGAGGGTCTTAAAATCTTTTGGAGTAGATCAAGAAAAAGGCCTTTCTCAAAGTGAAGTAGAAAAAAGAAAAAAAGAATACGGGTTTAATAAGTTGCCAGAAAAAGAAGCAGTCTCTTCTTTAGAGATTATTTTAGAGCAATTTAAAAACCCAATGATTTTTATTCTGGCTATTGCTGCTGGAGCTTCTTTTATTTTTCATAAAGCCAACAATGGTTTTTTTATTTTATCAGCCCTTCTTTTAAATGCCTTGGTTGGTTTTTTTCAAGAAAGGAAGGCCTCTAACACTCTTCACGAGTTAAGTAAAACTCTCAAAAGAAAAGCTGTGGTTATCAGAGAAAGAAACAAAAAAGAAGTGCTTCAGGAAGAAATAGTTCCCGGAGAAATTGTTTTTTTAAGGGCAGGAGAACAAGTTCCGGCTGATGGAAGAGTTATTTATAGTTCTAATTTAAAAGTTAATGAAGCCCCTTTAACAGGAGAATGGGCGCTTCAGACGAAAACATCAGAACCAATCTCCGAAGAAATAGTTTTGGCTAATAGAAAGAATATGGTTTATATGAGTACAATGGTAGATGTTGGGGAGGGATTGGCGGTAGTGATTGGAACTGGTCTTAATACTGAAATTGGGAAGGTGGCAACAATGGTGGGAGATATTAAAGAAGAAAAAACTCCTTATCAGAAAAAATTGATTCATTTTTCAAAAATGGTCGGTTTTTTCCTTTCTTTAGCCAGTTTAGGAATATTTCTAGAAGGAATATTAAAAGGAGAAAGAGAAAAAATGA
>CAZJSP010000046.1:0-2001 GCA_964548875.1 uncultured Candidatus Saccharibacteria bacterium
AGGTGAATTCTTAGGCTCTAATCAAGGATTAGGTTTTATAATTCTTTCCAGCTACTATAATATGAACATACCTCTTGTTTTTGCTAGTATAGGAACATCTAGCTTAATAGGTATTTCTTTCTATTATTTTCTAGATTTTTTAGAATGTAAATTAATATCAGAAAATATAGATATAACAAATTAACACTATAATAGTTCAAGTTTCTTTTCTAACATTTTAAAACCCTTAACTACATATCTCCTAACATTAGAATGAGTAAACTCATAATTATCAATTTCTTTTTCGCTAATCCATTTTACAGCAGTTGTGTCTTCCAAAGGTTTAGGTGTTCCGTTTCTATAAAAACAAAGAAAAGTAATTGCTATAACTAAAAGCCCATCCTCATCGTGTTCAAAAGTATTGTTTTCTAAAAGAAGCATTTTATCATTGATTTCAACGCCTACTTCCTCTTTTACTTCTCTTTTAGCTGTTTTCTGAAGGGCTCCCCAAGAAACACCAGTTGCTTCTAACTTTCCTCCGGGAGGAGACCATAATCCAGGAACATGCTTCTCTTCCATTGACCTTTTTGCTAGTAAAATTTTCTTATCTTTCACAACAAGAGCATTTACTACTACTGAATACTTTTTTTGGTTTCCCATATTTATAATCTAAACTTATTAATTTCTTTTTTAATTAAATTAATATCTTTTTTTGTAAAAACTCCCTTATCATAGCCAACCTTTAAAAAACTATCAATTTTAGTTAAGCTTTTTATTTCTATTTCAGATAATGGTTTTTTGAAGTTGGGTTGATAATTAAATATCACAATAAGTTCAGCATTATATCCATATTTTTTTAATATATTTACTACCCTTGTACTAATTGTCCCGCCAGCTAACACATCGTCAACTATTGTTATTAACCCTCCTTTTATGGATGGAAGACTACCGACAAAACTCCCGTGAGTACCATACTCTTTAGGTTTTTTTCTAAATAAGATTAAAGGTTTTTTAGTTTTATCTGATACCGCAGATGCATAATAGCTTCCCCCACTTTCAATTCCACATATACAGACAGAATCAGGATCAACTTTTTCTACTATCCTTTTAACAATCTCAGACCTAATATCAAAATCGATAAGAGTGGCCTTGATATTTATGAGCAAAGGAGAAAATATTTTAGGTTGGACTTCTATGTATTTATCAGGATGGAAATTCACAACTCCTTCTATATCAAACAGTTGATCTTCTAGTTCTTTTTTTTTATTTTGACTGCTTTCCATTTTATTATTTTTCTAATAAAAAAGAAGAAATATTTATTAAGGTTTTAGCTTTTTAATCAAAAGGCCGGCTAATTTTCCTTCTTCCTCCAAATTATTAATAGACGTGTTGTTTTCAATAACAATATCAGCCATTTTCATAATTTTTTCAACCCTCATATTCTTTTTTTCGTCTTTTTCTAACCTTTTAAATTCCTCTATATTTTGCACAGGAATTTTCTGTCTTTTTTGTAAACGATTAAAGCGCTTGCTTAGACTAGTGCGAATTCCAATAATTATAACACAGTACTTTTCTTGAAGAGCTCTAATATATTCAATTCTTCTCGGGCCATCAATAACAATATAGTTTTTATTCTTAAGAAGTCTCTCAATCTCTTTAAAGAGCCATAAGGGATCTGCTTCATACCACTTTTCTGAAATTGAAAAGATTGTGTCATGATTAATCTCTTCTTCCTGTTCTTTTAGATAATCTATCATAGGCTGACTGGTTACAAATTTGTAGTTATCTGGTATTTTCATTTTATCAATAAATGTACTTTTTCCAGCTCCAGAATATCCAACTATAACAATTATAGCTTTCTTTTGATTATTTTGACGACCCATACTTAAAACAACTCTATTTATTTTTAAATTCTCTTTTCTTATCCTTAACAAAACTTAACAATCTTGTCAACTTTTAGTGTTGTTATGTCAACGTGATTTAGAAATTTCAGGGTTTAAATGATTTAGAAATTTCAGGGTC
>CAZJSP010000047.1:0-1972 GCA_964548875.1 uncultured Candidatus Saccharibacteria bacterium
ACCTGGCGGATTCGCATAAAGGTATCGACAATCTACCGGTTACGACAGTCATTGAAGTGCTTATCGAGACGATTCATAGTGGAAAATTGCGTGTAGCACCTGAGCTTATCTCAAAACGGCTTGCAGCCCGAGGATGTTCTGTTTCGACAAAACAGGTAGCCCAGATATTTAACCAATATGGCATAGATACATTAAAAAAAACAGCAACGTCAATCTCGACACACTGGCCAACTTGAGAAGCCTGATAAAGACAGTTCGCAATAGGAGCGGGCAGCAAATGTTTAGCACTTCAGGGGTGCTTATTTCAGTTTGTGACGAACCAAACCCCTGTCCTGTATGCGGGGGGCCATTGCATGTCCAAAAGACGGTTCGTCATCACGGGAAAACGACGCGTCATGGCCAATTCGAGATCCGTGAAACCGTCCATGTGTGTGGAACTGGGTGTCGATACCCTTCTGAGAGACGGGTCACCCAACGGTCGGTTTCACTTGCTGAGCATATCATTCCTGGGAGAACCATCGGCTATGACGTTATGACATTCATTGGCCTTCAACGATTTCTCCATTACCGCCAGAGGGAAGAGATTCGAAATGCTCTTCATGATGAATACGGTATTTCTTTATCCTCTGGCGAAATCAGCAATATCGCCAAGCTTTTTCTCCACTACATGCGGGACCTTCATTACAAACATGGTGAGGCCCTTCGAAAGGTTTTCACTGAAGATGGAGGCTGGCCGCTACACATCGATGCCACGTGTGAAGATGGCCGCGGCACATTACTGGTAGTGCTGGCTGGGTGGCGGCGTTGGGTCCTTGGTGCGTGGAAAATTCCAACCGAAAGAAGCGATGCCATTGTCCCATGTCTTCATCAAATGGTTCAACTGTTCGGTGCGCCCTGTGCTGTTATGCGCGATTTGGGTCATGCCGTAACACTTGCTTTGAACACACTCGTCTCTGATCTGGAGTTAGATATCCCTATTTTGGCTTGTCATCTCCATTTCCTTAACGACATCGGCTCAGACCTGCTTAAGCCCGGGTACAGCGAATTGCGATCCCTGTTCCAGAAATGGAAGATACAGCCCCAGCTTCGAGCCCTTTCCCGTGATATCGGCCGAAAGATTGGCCCTGACATCGTGAAAGAGCGAGAGAAAGTGTATGCATGGTTGGAGCAAGGGACAAACCTCAATATACCCGAAGGTCGAACAGGCATTGCCACTGTTCGTCACTTCGCTCAGTGGATTTTAGATTATCACGAAGATAGTTCAGGAGAAGGCTTTCCCTTTGATCGGCCCTATCTTGATTTCTATGACCGCTGTATAACGGTACATAAAGCAATACCTCGCCTTTTGTCTCCTGCTCTTCAAGATCAACATGTCTTAAAGATGGCAAAACGATGCCATCGCATACTCAGTCCTGTTTTATCCGAAGTCCCTTTTTACCAAACTACCCGACGCTTACGAGAAAGGGCGACCTTGTTCAATGAATTGAGAGATGCTCTCCGTCTTGTCCCGAAAAATACTTTATGCCGTATACAGAGCCCGGATACAACATCAAAGGAACTGGCCGATATTCGTCAACATGTTGAACATCTTGTTGAATCTCTCGAAGAGCGCCGACCTGCACGGGGACCTGGTCAGGATACCCGTAGCGCTATCGATATAATCTTGCGTCATGTCAAAGACCACGGGGACAATCTCTGGGGGCATGTCATCCAATTACCCATAGAACAAAGTGGAAGCATTCGGCTTGTGGAACGGACAAACAACCTCCTTGAAGGATTCTTCAAAGGCATGAAACACAATGAACGTCGCCGAAGCGGCCGAAAAGTGCTTACCCAAGATTTCGAACATCTCCCTCCTGAAGCCGCCCTCGCATATAATCTCAAGCATAACGACTACGTAGCTATCGTATGCGGATCCCTGGAAG
Organism: uncultured Candidatus Saccharibacteria bacterium; assembly: GCA_964548875.1. Lineage (GTDB taxonomy): Bacteria > Patescibacteriota > Minisyncoccia > Minisyncoccales > JANBVM01 > CAYSZX01. Next base: position 1,926 of record CAZJSP010000047.1, read on the forward strand.
AACTTCCCGAAGCATTCGCAAGGATCGATTTGGATAACAAGCAAAGG
>CAZJSP010000048.1:0-1849 GCA_964548875.1 uncultured Candidatus Saccharibacteria bacterium
ACCGATGCTTACAGAGATTTTACTATTGTCCAAATAGATAAAATTGAAAAAGCTAGATTAAGAATTATTCAATTAAAAGAAAAATTATGAATAAAAAAATAATTAAAGATTTAAAAGAAAAATTAAAAGAAGAAAAAGAAGCGGTAGAAACTAAATTAAAAAGCTTTGCCAAAAAAGATGATAAATTAGAAGGAGATTGGGATTCTCAGTTTCCTCGATTCAGTGACGGAGGAAGCGATAGTGAGCTAGATATTGCTGCCGAAGAAGTAGAGGAATACATTAACCTTCTTCCCATTGAACATATTTTAGAAATTAGATTAATTAATATTAATAGTGCTCTTAAAAAAATAGAGGGGAAGAATTATGGATTCTGCGAAGAATGTAAAGAAAAAATAAATTTAGAAAGATTAAAAGCTTGCCCTGAAGCAAAATATTGCATGAAATGTAAAGAATTAAAAAAAGAAGCTTAATTTAAACTTCTTCTAAAAAACGTAGTGAAAAGCTATGTTTTTTTATTGGTAAATATATCCTTGAATAATAGAGCTATTAACGTTTAAACTTCTGTAATTCATTTTTCCTAAACCAATATAATTCATTTCTGAAAAAACAACCTGATCTCCCTCTATTCTTTCAACATAAGCTACATGGCCATAAACCCTATGTCCTCTTAAATAAACAACTGCTCCTACCTGAGGAACGCAATATCGGCCTCGGCAAACGTTGTATCCTGTGGCGGCAGCATTGTCTATCCACATATAGGCATGACCCCAAGCAGGAATAGCTCTTTTTTGAGCAACCCACCATGTACACTGACCATAAGGATAAGAGTGGCTCTGACCGTAATAATCATTAGTTGATAGTCCTGCTAAGCTAGAATTATAATCCCAGACTGAAGAATTGTGAGGCATTTTTCCACCCGGAACGATTAAAATTTCTCCTTCAAATATTTCTGCTCTTCTTGATAAATCATTAAAAGCTACAATATCTTCTTCGTCTGCCTTATAAGTCCTTGCTATTTCTTGAACGCTATCATTAGCGCTAACTAGATGCATAACCCCAGTAACAGGAAGAATAATTAGTTTCTGTCCTGATCTAATTATTGAAGTATTAATATCATTAGCCCAAGTAATAGTATCAACAGAAATATTAAACTTGCTAGCTATTGAATAAAGATTATCATTTTCCTTAACAATATATTCTCTGATTTCCTGATCGGGAGCAGCATCAAAGCCCCCCATTAAAGCTCCTAATACTTTAGAAGTAATAGTAAAAGGAGGATAGCTAGACTTAAAAGAACTTCTTTGTACTAAAAGAAGTTCTGGAGTATCAATTCCAAGTCTATCAATTGGTCTAGAGAATAAGCTCTGTCTGACCATATTATCAGCTAGGCCTAAATTTAAATCAATTTCTTTTTGTTCGTTAGAAGACAAAAAGAAAACAAGCCCAACCAAAGAGAACGCTATCAAAAGCGGCCTCCATATTTCTTTGATTTTCTCAGAAATACTCATTACTATCATTATCTAAACATTTAAAAAAAAGTCAATACGATAAACAAATATTTTGTTTTTTTATATTAATACCCTTTTTTATGCTATAAATAGAGTAAATCTAAAAAAATGGAATCAAAAACTGTGAAAAACTTGTTAAAAACTTATGGAGTTCAGCCTTCTAAAAGCTTAGGGCAGAATTTTTTAACAGACAAAAACATTATTAAAAAGATAATAAAAGTATCAAATCCCCTTAAAAATGATACTATTTTGGAAATTGGGCCTGGAATTGGCAGTCTTACTCAAGAAATATCAAAAAAAGCTAAAAAAGTAATAGCTGTCGAAAAAGACGAAAAAATGTG
>CAZJSP010000049.1:0-1759 GCA_964548875.1 uncultured Candidatus Saccharibacteria bacterium
TTTTATTACTCATTTTTTTTAATTATTAATTTTTTCTCTTTTAGACCGAACAATAAAATAATATTTAACAGCCTCAATAAAGCAGAAATCAAAAACACTAACAGCAATAACAACTAACCAATCTTTAAAGAAAAGTGAAACCGTTCCAATTAAATTCTGAATAGGAGGAAAATAAACAGCAATAAAAATTAAAACAAAAGAAAATAGAATCGCAGCCACTAAAACAAGATTGTCTAATAAATTTATATTCCAAGTATTTTTGTGAAGATTTTTACAAGTAACAGCAACATAGATAGCGTCAATAGATATAGTCGCAAAAACCATTGTTCGAGCATAAGGCAATAATTCTCTTCCATTAATAAGTAAATATCTTAATCCAGGCAAAAAGCCACCCCCTCTAAACAACCAAAAAAACAAAGCAGTCAAAGTAATATCATCGGCAATTCCAACAATAAAGATTAAAGCCTTCATTGGAGCAGTCATTAAAGGAGCGTCCTGTGGTTCTGGACCTCTTTCCATTACTTCCTCCTCTTCCGGCTCAAAAGCTAGGGCCATTCCCGGAAATCCGCTTTCAATTAAATTAACCCAGAGAATCTGAAGAGCCGTCAAAGGAAGAGGAGTGCCAAGAAGAATGCTAGTTCCAATAATAACAATTTCAGCAAAACTATCAGAAAGAAGATATGTTGTAACCTTTCTAATATTACTTAAAATATTCCTTCCAACCTTCACTGCCTGAACAAGAGCAAAGAAACTATCTTTTAAAAGAATAATATCAGAAGATTGTTTTGCAACTTCTGTGCCTGATCCTAAGGCTACTCCAACGTCTGCCTTTTTAAGGGCAGGAGCATCATTAATTCCGTCTCCAGTCATTGCCACAACCTTATTCCTATTCTGCCAAGCCTCTATTATTCTTAATTTATGACGAGGCTCCACTCTGGCATAAATTTCAATTTGATCCAATTTTTTATCAAATTCTTCCTCTGATAATTTATCTAATTTGTCTCCTGTTAAAATATTATAATTATCTGTTTTAAAACCTAATTCTTCTCCAACCGACTTGGCGGTTAAAAGATGATCTCCTGTTACCATTAAAGGTTTCATCCCAGCCCTTCTACAAATTTCAATTGATTCTTTTGCGTCCTCTCTAAGAGGGTCTTGCAAAGCAATAAGACCCTTAAAAACGACTCCTTCTATTTTCTTATCGTTTTGAGAATTCAACCATTTTTCACGATCAATTCTTTTTTGATCAGAATTAACTTTTTGAACAGCAAAAGAAATTACTCTTAATCCCCTCATTGTTAAAGACTCTAATTTATCAAGCCATTCTTGATCATCTTGAAGCCCTGCCAACTCAAGAAGTTTTTCTGGAGATCCAGAAACATAGAGAAATCTTTCATCCTTATTATTCTGTCTAAGAGAAAAGGTCATTTTATACTGACTATCAAAAGGAATATGGTCTATTTCTTTCCATTCTTGGTCTAATTTTGGTCTTTTTATTTTCCTGCTAGCTGCTCCTTTAATTAAGGCTATATCTGTTGGTCCACCCTGAATAATCCATTTTTCAAACGATTCATCTGGGTTTTCAATAAAAGCATTGGCACACATTGAAGCAATTCTTAAAACCTCTTCCTCATTTTCTGATTCTATTTGAGCAACCTCCATCTTCCCTTGGGTCAAAGTAAGAGTTTTATCGGTAGCTGCAATAGAGGTACTACCAAGAGTTTCAACTGAAGATAGCTTTCTAACCAATCCTCCCTTT
>CAZJSP010000050.1:0-1617 GCA_964548875.1 uncultured Candidatus Saccharibacteria bacterium
GAAGTCGCTATCGGGATAGGGATCGGGTCCGGGATCGTCAGATGGGCCGACCGGCCCGGTATCTTCGTTCCTTATGGGGAATGGAAAACCAAAACCATCCAACCAGGGGAGAAACAAGTCATGGCTCAGGATCCAGGCATCGGTCTCAAGATCAAGGCCACCGTTACCGGCGTAAAAGGCGAGTGCAGCGCGGGCCACCGCGAGGGGGACACCTTTGACATCAGCTGCCATAACCCCGCTGGGCTATGCGGATTTTTCTATCACGCCATCTTTCCGGAGCTCTCCACCTTCCAGTTCGGGGGCAGTCTCCCCTGGTGGCAGGGTGACACCATCGAGGTCCAGTGCCCCGATCCCCACAACCGGGTGACGCTGAAACTAAAGCGGAGGCAGCGGGCTTAACACCGTAAGCCTTCGAACGCTTCAACGCAAAGCGGGGTTCAATTCCCCCGCGGTGTCAGGATTTCAGACGCGCCAGTTCTGATTTTCTGAGCAGGATTCTGGCCTCTGCGAGGCGCTGGTAGTATGCTTTAATTTTTTTGCTCTGGCCTTTGGCCACGGCCTTGAGCAGATCCCCTTCCAGTTCCGCCACCTCGAGAAGCCGATAGTAATCAAGGGATTCCTTCAGATGGGCCAGCACAATCAGACCGGTGAGCACGGGATGGTTGTTGGTCACATTGGCGTCCCTGTACTGAAAGCCGTGCTCAAGCTCCACCTCCAGGCCGATCTGAAACTGCTTGGGATCGATATCCATTTTCTTTTTGTTGACCTCGGCCAGGACGGTTTTGGCCTCTTTGAGAGACACCTTTGGCGCTTTCTTCTGGGTCCAGTCGCTCAGTTTCAGTTCCTTGCAGACCCGCTTGACTTCTTCCACGGTGACGTACGCTGGTATTTTCACTTTTCTTCCTCCTTTATGAGGGTTGGGGTTGGCATTGACATCGCCTCATGAAAACCATGAATGGCCCGCGTGATGGTTAAGCGTCCCGATTCAATTGCGCTGTGCCGATCGTTATGGTTGCGCTTTGATCTCAAATCGGTTGCCGTCAAAATCCTGGACAAAACAGATTTGTGAATTCCCTTTGGTCACACGGGTTATTTTGAGACCATGGCTCCGACATCTTTTCAAGAAGGTTTCCCTGTCTTCCACTTCGAGGCATAAATGGACACAGGGAGCGGGTTTATGGGACAGTTGATCAATGACAAAGACTTCAATGGCGCAAGTGTCATTTGCGTAAAGGATGAAAGGGCATTCCAGTTCCGCATCAAACAGGTCTTTTGCGAGCGAGTGCGTTAAAAATGTCTTTTTGGTCTTTTTGAGTTGAAGAATACCCTCATAAAATTGATCGACATTTGTTTCTGATCGGGCAATAACGGCCGCATGATGGAGTTTCATGGTGTCACCTCGCCTGTCAGTTTGGGTCATCCCTCCCTATACGGTACAATCCGCCAAGAGTCAAGAAGGGTTTTCCCCGGATACATGTATTGATTTAAGGTTGCCGGTGTGCTACCGTTGGCTGCCGCTCAGGCCTGGGGTGTGGTGCCTGAAATATATATAAGGGTCTTTGGGTAAGAGGCGGCCAATCGTTACGGAAAGGGTGGGGATTTACCGCATGACATTGA
>CAZJSP010000051.1:0-1523 GCA_964548875.1 uncultured Candidatus Saccharibacteria bacterium
ACCAATTTTTTCTTTAGCTATTTTCCCTAAATCTTCCTCACAAGATAATTTCTCATTATAAGCTTTCTTTAGCCACTGCTTTGCTCCATCATATTTTTCTGAAACCCAATTATTTACTCGAGGATCCTCAACCGTGTTTAATAAAAAATGAAATCCTTTTTCTTGCCAAATTTCTTTAGGAACAAAATCAATGTTAGAAATACGAGCATGAGCCCCCTCATGAGCAATTAACCCAAGACAATAAGAAATTTCTTTTTCTTCTACATCATTGGGATCCATTTCTATCTTATTAATTGGTCTAAATTTATAACACCAACCTGGCTTTTTTCCTACATCAACAAGAATATTAAAATCCTCTCCGATCACCTTAGCCATACTTTTCAAACGCTCTAATTTTTCCTGACGATTTTCAGAGGTTTTTATTTTTTCTGGAGATTTAGGCATATAAATAGTGGTTATAAATATAACAAAATCAATTAAGACTCTTTTTTAAATATCTTCACAAAAGTTTCTCTTTCTGATGGAGGAAGATTAGGAACAATATCTGCCACCAGGTTCTGGATAAGTTTGTCTTGTTCAGCTTCACTTTCAGGAGTCCTTATCTTTGGATCTGAAACTTTAATCAAGCGAAAAATAACATCTCTTGCTTTTTCTCTGTCTTCTGGATCTTTCAGCTTCCCTAACCAACAATAATCTACAGCGCCTTCAATTACTTTCTTCATTTTATCTGTTCCACAAAAATTTTTAATATAATCTCGAAATCTTTGCAGATCCCTTTGATCAAAATTAAATTTTTGTTCTTGGTCTAATCCTATTTCGCTATTATCAACCATCTTTGATAGTTTTTGATGGGCAGTAACATACTTTTCCGTAAAATCACTCACCCAGTCTTTTTCAAAAACATCAGTTAAGGTTCTTCCTCTTTCTATAAAACCAGTATTTTCAATAAATTTTCCTTTCAACCAATCCTGCCCTACTATTTCTTCCTCTTTTCTACATCCATTTATTGCTTTTTCTCGAGAAATAGATATTTCTAAAGGTATTTCCTTGCCAATATTTTGATAGTTCCAACGAGAAAGATATTCTGCTGATAAAGGAACCCTTCCTCGATATTTACCTCCTGGAGGATTCAAGGTAGCAAACAACACGTGTTTTTTGTTTGGATCTTCTGGTTTAGGTACGCTATCTCCATTTTCATGAATTACTAGTTCCCCTCCCCTTTCTAATATTGCATTTAATCTAACTAAAATTTGAGGTTCACAAGTATTCATCTCATCTAAAATTGTCCATGCACTACTTTTAATTTCTCGAGGCAACTCTCCATCTTGCCAAACCCAATCTGTCTCTGATATGTTAATATCTTCTAATTCAGCTATTCTCATACTTTCGTCTTTATTGAGTCCAACTCCCTCCTCTCTAGATTCAATAATTCGTTTTGCTTCTTCAGTTTTACAATTTTTTTCAGGGTCTTGATAAAGCTTATTTATTTTTTCTCTCCAACCTTCAACGCGAAGAACCCACTT